>JASHVM010000516.1:0-4165 GCA_030044595.1 Streptosporangiaceae bacterium | reverse complement strand
TGAGGCTCCGACATGTCGTAACTCTTCCCCTGGACGATGTTGGCGGCGAAACCTGGCGGCGGCTGACACGTAGCATTCTCCGGGAAGAACGTTACATTCCGGACGAAAACGCACCCGATCTCGGGATCGTCGCCGGGTGCGATCGGAAACCGGCGGTAGTACGCAATCCGCGCGCGCATTCTTTCCAGGCTGTCCGCGCCGTTGGCCAGACCGAAGAACTGCCAGGCCTCCGAAACGCGGAGAGCGGCGAACCCGCTGTAGAAGCCGCCGCCAACGACGCGGTTGTGCGGGCTGTGAGTCTTGAAGAAGAAGGGCTCACCTACGGTCAGGGCATGGAACTCCCGGCCGCCTCCTGGACGCCAGAAGTTGACTTCTGCCTCGGCGATCTCGGGCCGCGCGGCAAGGAACCGGTACCACTCGCTGTCGGTAATCGCTACGTAACCCCGCACGGCGATATTGTGCACCAAACGTGACCGTGATTGTAGGCGAGTTCCTCAACCAGATGCGTGGCCTTGCAGCTTGGAAGCGATCGATGGCCGCCAACGTGAGCCTCCGAATCTCCGGCGGCTCGTAGGGTGCCCTCGTCTTTTAGTAGCGAGGCAGTGCTGTCTCACGAGTTCGGCGGCTAACCAAGCCGATGCTCACGGAAGTACTGGATAATCTTGTCAGCGTGTTGGTGACTGACATCGACCAGTTCATCGTCGAAGTCGCCACGCTCCCACTCGACGATTACCGGCGTGAGTCTCCAGCTAAGGTCGCCCCTTAGGGCCTCATCGGATGGGCCGTCGTCGTGCTCAAGTCGGCGGACCAAGCCACGGGGGTTATCGAGAGTGTTGCTGCCGCCGATGATTGCGTAGTACGTAATCTTGTTTGGCACCTAGAACCCTTCCTGCAGCCGCGGCATCCCGGCTCGCCCGAAGGTCACAATTCGACCCGTGACCTGGGGCACCACCTATGACGAGCTGCTGATGTCCGGCGCTGGCCGTGAGGTCGCCCGCGACCGGCGCCCAATCCAAGGCCGAGGCTGCAATCGCCTGGCGGGGGACGCAGACAACCACCCAGGCCATGCAAGGTGCAGGCGTGCGGCGCATCGTGGCGGTCAGCGCGGCGCCGGTCGGTACGGTCCCCGTGGCCTGGGCGCCCGGCACCGCCCAAACACGACCCGGGCGACGGGTTCTTGGTGAGCAACCTCGTCTACCCGATCCTCAAGTCGGCGCTGCACCAGGTCTACGCGGATCTGGTCCGGATGGAGGACGTGCTGCGGGAGGGCGACCTCAACTGGACTGTCGTACGGCCCGTACGGCTGACCGACAGGCCGCCGACCCGTATCTACCGGATGGCTTTCGGGCAGAACGTCCGGGACGGCTTGTTCATCTCGCACGCCGACGTGGCGCACCGCATACTCTGCGTGCTCGACGAGCCGGGAACGTTCAGGCAGACGGTAGGCATCGCCAACCAGAAATCACGGTCCAGCCGTCAGTCACCCTAGCCACGGTCAGCCGCTACCGTTGGCCCCGAGAGCCGCTTCAAGCTGGCAATGGCCACTTCAGCACCGGGAATGGCCGTTCAGCACCGGGAATGGCCACTTCGGCACCAGGAAGGAGACATCCGTGATCGAGGGCACGCTGATAGCCGAGAGCCTCCGCGTCGGAACGAACCTGGAGGACCTGGAGCTGACCGTCCGTAAGATCAGCAGGTTCCAGGCCCAAGGCATCACCCCGGACCAGGTCGGTATCTGGACGACGCTTGACTTCGCGGCCGACGAGGCCGAAGCGGAGAACCTTGCGCAGGCCTTCGCCGGCGCTCTGGACCAGCCGGGCTGGTACGTGGACTTCCGTTCTCCCGCGGAGACGTTCGTGGTGTTTCCCGGCCGGATCTTCCGCTACCCTCGCGGCGACGACGCAGGCCGGGCCGATGCCGAGGCCCACGGTCGTGGACTCGCCATCCCGGAACCGCAGCTCGACTGGCCCGTCTGACCGCGCTGTCGCGTCGCGTGGACGCGCGTAAGGAGCGGGCATACGTTGTTCGCGAGACCGCCACATTGAACTCGGGAGCCTCGGCATGAACGTCTCGCTTGACGAGCACAGGCTCGGAAAGCTGCGCTGGATTGCCCTGCGCGGCCCGGACCGCAACGCGTTCCGTGCGCTGGGCGAGCATATGCGCGACGAGATAGCCGACCTCATCAGGGCTTGGCCGCTGCTGCCCAGGCTTCGCGGGCACATCTCGAGCCCGCCGGGGAGCAGTCGGCTCCACGCCGTACGCCAGGTCAGCGCGCAGCGCTTCCCTGAGGTCTGGGCCGAGTTGGCCGCGTTCGCCGAAGGAGCCGGGGTCCCGGTCGACGATCTGGCGCTGCTGAACCTCCGCGGTGACCTCGGCACGGTAGCCGGCGGCATCGGGTGCAGCGACCTGGCGTGGCGGCGGGAGCGGTCCGTCATCGGCCATAACGAGGACGGCGTAGCGGAAAACATCGGGCGTTGCGCCCTGCTCACGCTGGCTCTCGACGGCCTGCCGGCCGTCACCGCCTTCTGGTATCCCGGCTTCCTGCCGAGCAACGCTTTCGCCGTCACCGGCGACGGCCTGGTGTGCACCGTGGATCACATTCCGGTGGCCGCGCCGGGCGACGGAGCGGGCCGGCATTTCGTGAGCCGCGGGCTGCAGCGGTCGGCCCGCACGGTCGAGGAGGCCGTCGACTACCTGCGAACGCATCCCTCGGCCGGCGGGTTCGCGTACGCGATCGGCGACCGGACCGGGCGGATCGTGAGCGTCGAGGCCGCCGCCGGGCGTCATGCCTTCGTGGAGGTAGGACCCCAGCTGCAGTGGCACACCAACCACGGACGGTACCTGCCCGGATCCGAGCCGTCACCCGGCGGTAATAGCGTGGCGCGCGGTGAGATGCTCGACGCCCTCGTCGTCCCCGGGGACGATCCCGACCCGGCCTGGTTCCTGCGCGTCCTGGCCGGGGCGTCACTGCCCGACGGAGTCCGCGCCGATCCGGCGCCGGGCCATCCCGCCACCACGCTGTGCACGTTCGTCGCGGACCTCACCGCGGGCGAGGCCGTCGTCGCGCCGCGGGACGACCAGCCAGCAGCGATCCCACTGCGCGATCTGGCCGAAGGCAACCCGCACCATCAGCGCCAGCTGGGCCGCGTCGGCGACACCGCGTCCGCCACGTGGCCGCGGTAACACCGCGCAAAGGACGTCCCGATCACCGCCGCGCCGACGGCCGGGGCCAAGGTGCGCGCCTCAGCCGACTCGACCGTCGGTAGCTGCCGGTTTCTCCCAGACCGAAACGTGCCCGCGGCTATCGCCGGTGAACGGCTCCCGCGCCCAGCCGCCCCAACGCTCCCGTAGGCGCAGCCCGGCAAGCCGAGCCATCAGGTCAAGTTCCGCGGGCCACACGTAGCGGAAGGGGATGGTGGAGTAGCCGCCGCCGTCACCGGTGAGATCGACGTAGTGCCCGCGCATGGCCTGCGTAGCAACGTCGTAGGAGTAGAACACGATCTGTTCTCGGCTCACGTGCCACGGCAGGATGTCCTGTCCCGGCGGGAGCCGCCGCAGTTCCGGAACCCTGACCTCGATGACGAAACAGCCGCCGGGCTCCAGGTGCGCCGCGGCGTTGCGGAAGCAGGCCACCTGCGCGTCCTGCGTGGTCAGGTTCATGATCGTGTTGAAGACCAGGTACACGAGCGAGAATGCCCCGTCCACCTCGGTCGTCGCGAAGTCGCCGATGGTCACGCCGATCGCTTCGCCGCCCGGCTTGAGCCGCAGTCGCGCCACCATCGCGGGGGACAGGTCGATTCCGTGCACCGGCACGCCGCGGCTCGCCAGCGGCAGCGCGATGCGCCCGGTCCCAACGCCCAGCTCCAGCGCCCGACCGCCCCCGGCCAGTTCCGCCAGCAAGCCGACCGTCGCGTTCACGGCGCCCGGCTCGAATACGTCCGCCGACTCGTCGTACGTCGCTGCGACCGGCTCGCCGAAATAGTCCTCAGGTTTTTCCATCGGCGGGACGGTACCCCAGAACTCCGGGAGAATGCACGCGGTTTTCGTCGTCCACGACCTCAGCGACCGGGAGAGACCCGCAGGGTGTCAGGCGCGATGTTGGTCAGCAACTTCCCGTGTGCCTGGCGCGGAGCCGATGTAGCCGATCTCGATGACCGACGCCATC
>JASHVM010000515.1:0-3533 GCA_030044595.1 Streptosporangiaceae bacterium | reverse complement strand
CGCGGGCGCCGGGCCGGCAGTACCCGCCGCGGCGAGGCGCCCGCCGTGAGCCAGGCGGCGGGCCTCGTCCGCGGTAAGGTCGCGGCGCGGGAACGCCGCCGAGGCCGCCTGCGCGAGCGGCACGATCTCGAACCGTTCGGCCAGCTGCTCCAGGGTCCTGGCCTGCTCAAGGCCGTAGCCGCCGACCCGGGTCCGGCGCAGCCGGACGAGGTGCCCGCCGGTGCCGAGCGCGGTGCCGAGATCGCGGGCGAGAGCCCGGATGTACGTGCCGCTGGAGCAGCGCACGGTCACGTCGACGTCCAGCCGGTCGCCGTGGCGATCGGTGCTCACGACGGCGAACCGGAAAACCGTCACCGGCCTGGGATCCAGTTCCGGGGCCGCGCCCGCTCTGGTCAGCCGGTAGGCACGCTGCCCGCCGACCTTGATCGCGCTGACCGCCGGCGGGACCTGCAGGATCTGTCCGGTGAGGCCAGCCATCGCCTCGGTGAGCGCTTCCGCGGGAACGTCCGCGGCCGGCGCGGTCCAGGTGACCTCGCCTTCCGCGTCATCGGTGCTGGTCGACTGGCCAAGCCTGATCGTCGCGGCGTATTCCTTCTCGGTCAGGGTCAGGTACCCGAGCAGCCGGGTAGCCTTCTCCACGCCGATCACCAGGACGCCGGTCGCCATGGGGTCCAGGGTCCCGGCGTGTCCCACTCTCCTGGTCCCGGCCAGCCGGCGGATCCGCGCCACCACGTCATGGGAGGTCATGCCGCCCGGCTTGTCGACGATGACCAGGCCGCTCATTTTGCTGCCTCCCTCGCGGGCGTTTCGCTGGCTTCGGGAGGCCCGTCCTCGGTACCGGGATACCGCTGAGGCGAGGTCGGGCCGGAGGCGCGCCAGAAGGCGCGGCGGCCCGGCACCTGCGGGCTGCTCATTCGCCGTCGTCGCCCTCGCCGGGATCTTCGGCGGGCCTGCGATAGGGATCGGGGTCGCCCGCGTGCTGCGCGCCCTCACGGCTGCGGGCCAGCTGAGCGTCCGCGTGCTTGGCCTGGTTGACCAGGTCCTCGATCCGCTGGGCGGTGTCGGGCAGCTCATCGGCGACGAAGGCCAGCGACGGGGTATGCCGCAGCCCGAGCTGCCTGCCCACCTCGGACCGGATGATGCCGGTCGCGCTCTGCAGCGCCAGCGCGGTATCGGCCCGTTCCTGGTCAGATCCGTACACCGTGTAGAACACGGTGGCCTCGCGCAGGTCGTTGGTCAGCCGGGCCTCGGTGACGGTCACGAAGCCGAGCCTGGGGTCCTTGATCCGCCGCTCCAGCATTTCGGCGACGATCTGGCTGATCCTGTCGGCAAGCTTGCGCGCCCGGGCGGCATCCATGATCCGTCATTCCTCCTCGTTGAACAGCCGCTGCCGGGCCGACAGCAGCTCGATCTCGGGGTGCCGGGCCACCAGGCGCTCGCACTCGGTGAGCACGCTGACCGCGTTCGAGGCGGTCGCGGACACCACGGCCACGCCTATCTCGGCCCGCCGGTGCAGATCCAGGTGGCCGGTCTCGGCGACCGCGACGCCTGGATAGCACCGGCGCAACTCGGCGACCAGCGGCCGGACGACGGCACGCTTGGCTTTCAGCGAATGCACGTCGCCCAGCAGCACGTCCATCGTCAGCGCCGCGACGTACACGGCGTTACTCCGTTTCGGCCGGCGGGTGGCTGGTCAGGCCCTTGGCTTCTCCCTCATCTCGAAGGTCTCGATCGTGTCGCCGATCCTGACGTCGTTGTAGCCGATGCCGATACCGCACTCGTAACCCTCGCGGACCTCGGTTACGTCGTCCTTGAACCTGCGCAGCGAATCCACGGTCAGGTTGTCGGAGATCACCACGCCGTCCCGGATCAGCCGCGCCTTGCTGGCACGGTGGATCGTGCCGGTGCGCACGATGCACCCGGCGACGTTGCCGACCCTCGGCACCCGGAAGACCTCCCTGATCTCCGCCGTGCCGAGCTGGGCCTCCTCGAACTCGGGCTTGAGCATGCCCTTGAGCGCGGCCTCGACCTCCTCGATCGCCTGGTAGATGATCGAGTAGTAGCGGATGTCCACGCCTTCGCGCTGGGCCAGCTCGCCCGCCCGGCCGGCCGGCCGGACGTTGAAGCCGATGATCACCGCGTCCGAGGCGATGGCCAGGTTGACGTCGTCCTGGGTGATCGCGCCGACGCCGCGGCCGATCACCCGCAGGCTGACCTCCTCGCCCACGTCGAGCTGAAGCAGGGCGTCCTCGAGGGCCTCTACCGAGCCGGACACGTCGCCCTTGATGATCAGCAGCAGTTCCTCGCGCTCGCCGGCCTTGAACGCCGAATCCAGGTCTTCCAGCGTGACCCGCCGCCGTCCCTGGGCGAACTGGGCGATACGCTCGCGAGCCTCCCGGCGCTCGGCGATCTGCCTGGCCATCCGGTCATCGGAAACGACCAGGAAGTTGTCGCCCGCGTCCGGGACGGCGGTGAGTCCGAGCACCAGCACCGGCCGGGACGGCGGCGCCTCGGGGAGGGGCTCGCCGTTCTCGTCGAGCATGGCGCGTACCCGGCCGAACGCCTCGCCGCAGACGATCGAGTCGCCGACGTGCAGCGTGCCCCGCTGGACCAGCACGGTCGCCACCGGGCCCCGGCCCTTGTCCAGGTGGGCCTCGATGGCGACGCCCTGCGCGTCCTGCTGCGGGTTGGCGCGCAGGTCAAGCTCGGCGTCGGCGGTCAAGATGATCGCCTCGAGCAGCGCGGGGATGCCGGTCCGCTGGGTGGCGGATACGTCGACGAACTGCGTGTCGCCGCCGAACTCCTCCGCGACGAGGCCGTACTCGGTCAGCTGGGCCCGCACTCGCTGCGGGTCGGCGCCTTCCTTGTCGATCTTGTTGACGGCCACGACAATGGGCACGCTGGCCGCCTGCGCGTGGTTCAGCGCCTCGGTGGTCTGCGGCTTCACGCCGTCGTCGGCCGCCACCACGAGCACCACGAGGTCGGTAGTCTCGGCGCCGCGGGCCCGCATGGCGGTGAACGCCTCGTGGCCCGGGGTGTCGATGAAGGTGATCTTGCGGTCCTCGCCGTCTACCTCGGTGGTCACCTGGTAGGCGCCGATGTGCTGGGTGATGCCGCCGGCCTCCCGGGCGACCACGTTGGTGTGCCTGATCGCGTCGAGCAGCTTGGTCTTGCCGTGGTCGACATGACCCATCACCGTGACCACCGGCGGCCTGGACACCAGGTCGGCTTCGCCGCCCTGGTCCTCGCCGAACTCGATGTCGAAGGACTCGAGCAGTTCCCTGTCTTCCTCCTCCGGCGAGACGACCTGGACGTTGTAGTTCAGTTCCGCGCCGAGTAGCTGCAGCGTCTCGTCGTTGACCGACTGGGTCGCGGTCACCATCTCGCCCAGGTGCAGCAGCACCTGGACCAGCGAGGCCGGGTTGGCGCCGATCTTGTCGGCGAAATCGCTCAGGCTCGCGCCCCGGCTCAGCCGGATCACCTGGCCGTTGCCGGACGGGATCTGGACGCCGCCGATCGTCGGCGCCTGCATG
>JASHVM010000514.1:0-3581 GCA_030044595.1 Streptosporangiaceae bacterium | reverse complement strand
GGGGAAGGCGGGCGAAGGGGGAGAACCCGGCGGGCAAACGGGAAACCGGAGGAAAGCCCGCAGGGGAAACCGGAGGACGTGAGGTGAGGCCCCAGACCACCCGGTGAGAATCCGGGGATCCGGGGCCGCACGCCGCGCGGGAGTCCGCGGCGGCCGGATCTAATGCGGCGACGCCCGCGGTTCGTCGCGGCTGACATCGTGAGGCGGGGGTGCGAGCCCGCGAGGTCAGCCAGCCGTGAAGCAGGTTGGCTGCGCACTGTGATTAATCCGGTACGTATGGTCATATCGGAGAGATTGTTAAACCAAGTACACGCCGTCGGAGCCGTCTCCCAAAGAGTACGTGCTGGTCTCTCGCCGTTCCCTGGAGCGGCTTGAAGGGGTCCGCTGAGACTGCCTGGGTAGAAGGGGGCGCCCTGGACTGCTCAGGCCCACCTGAGACGAGTCCAGCTGTGCGAGCGGGTAGCAGTGACCAGCGATGTTGTGCGTGCCAACCGTGCAGGGTGGCCGGGGATGGCCGCATGCCTCAGCTTCGTGGTGCGCGGGGAACCGGTTAGGGGTAGTCGACCCCTCAGGCCAGCAGGCGGTCGTGATGGCCTCCACTGCTAGCGCGTGTAGTGCGCGGCGACGTCGATCCCGTGCCTGCCGCCTGACGCCATAGGCGATCGACGCGCACGCGCACTCGGTCCTCGACAGCAGGCCGTGGCGGCACCCCGGGCACGGGCGCCCACTGCCTGGGCGGAGCCCTCGGAGGTCCTGGTCGCCGCGGCTGCCTGCTCGAGGCCGTTCGCATGCCCCCAAGGTGTACCTGCCGGACTGGCCCGAGGTTGTCACCCCGCACGTGCTACGGCATTTCTGCGCCTCCCAGTTACCTGGGCGGCATGACGGGCATACTTCTGCCGTAACTCGAAGGGCGTGAACAGTGGCCGAAGATACGTCTCCCGCAACGGAGGTCGATAAGTTTCTGACTGACTTCGGCAACGCGGACCGGAAGGAGTTGGAGCGCGCGAGTTCGGCCGTTCGGTCAGATCAGCCCGCGTGGATGGCTGCGGGAGGAAGGGTGGCGGAGATTGTCGCAAGCCTGGGTCTCGACGAGCAGAAAGCGCAATTCTGCCAACAAGCAGCGGCGATTTTCAAGGGAAAGGCAGCGCAAATCCAACCCGAGGATCGCCAGTACGCCCTCTGGGCAGCTCAGGGCGTGATCGTGGGCCTACTGGCTGGCGGCAGCGCCAGGAGGACTGACCTAGGCCTGCTTTTCAAGCCATTCGACCAGTTGCTTCGGGAAACGCCGATTCCAGCGCCTGGGGAGAACGCCTACTGTGAGAAGCACCCGGCAGTGCCGCTAACGTATGGCGGCTGTCAAGCGTGCCGTGACGAGGAGCGCTACCCGCCGCGGCGGTAGAGCTCGACAAATCAGCCGCCGGGTTGGGGCTCGGTCGTGCGACATCCTCGATGTCACGCCCGCGTGACTGAGACGGCCAGTGCTGCCACTCTCACCGTCGGGACGGTCACCATGGACGTTCCTACATCGCCGGGTGGACCATGTCAACAAGCACGCGCAGGTACGTTGCGCGATGACGATGACCAATACCCAATTACCATTCGGCTGGCTGCTGTGCGCTGCCGCGCATCCTTGCCACCAGGACTGTGGTGACGGCAGGCTAGGGCGCGATCCGGCCGCAGCAAATGATCACCGACCAAGGGGCGCGCATGACTACTGACACTCACGACGACGACTCAGCTTCTTCGCCACTGGTCCGGCAGGTCAACAACGGAAACTGGCTGCCTCGCGAGGAGGCCGAGTCGCTGAGGAGTGAGCTGTTCTACCAGCGGGCGGTGTATGCCTACATGACGATGCTCCCGGCGTTGAACGTGATCGGGATGCGTGACGGCTCCCAGGCCGCGTTCGGCTCGGGATATCACGTGCTGCCGGTCTGGAAGGACCGGATGGACAGCCGGACGTGGGTGCCCACGCCGAACGCGGACGTCATCTACTCGATGACATACCTGGACCTGAAGCAGACCGGGCCGCTGGTGGTCAATGCTCCGGCGAACGTGATCGGGATGTTCACCGACTTCTTCCAGCGCACGATCACCGATGTCGGGGCAGTGGGTCCGGACCGGGCACGGGGTGGCCTGTACTTGCTCTTGCCGCCGGGTTACGACGGTCATGTCCCGGGTGGCTACTACACGTTCGGCTCGTCCACCTACAACGTGTTCTTGTTCTTCCGCACGATCATGGGGCAAGGCGACGGGAAGCCGGACCCGGCCGCCGGTGTCGCGGTCGCCGAGCAGACCCGGATCTTCCCGCTGTGGACGCCGGAGAAGGACGTCCCGGCCATGGAGTTCCCCAATGCCAGCGGAATCCGGCTGGACATGATGTATCCCGCCGACTTCACCTACTGGACGAAGCTGAAGGAGTTCGTCGACTACGAGCCGGTCTCGGCGATCACCCCGGAACTGCGCGGAGTCCTCGCCTCCATCGGGATCATCAAGGACCACGCGTTCGACCCCAGCGGATGGCAGCGTGAACAGCTCGGCCGGGCCGTCGCGGATGCCCCCAAGATGATCTTGGCCACCGTTCAGCTCGGCCGCGAGGACAAGCGCAACTACTACTACCACGACCGGCAATGGGAGGCCGCCTGGTGCGGCGGCACTGCGGAGTGGATGCAGGAGAGCTACCTGGACCTCAACGCCCGGTCGCGGTTCTTCCAGTACGCCTACTCCTCGGCCCCGGCCATGGTCATCCACACCACGGGAGCAGGCTCGAAGTACCCCTACACCATCCGCGACGCGGCCGGGGAGTTCCTCGACGGAACCCACACCTACAAGCTCCACCTGCCGCCGGACCCGCCTGCCGGGCTGTTCTGGGCTGCCACCGCCTACAACATCACCGACGGAACCATGCCCGAGACCGACCAGCTGCTGCCCTCGACCAACGGCTACTACGACATCCCGGCCAACGACGACGGCTCCATCGACCTGTGGTTCGGCCCACGCCAGCCCGACGGGGCCACTGACGCCGCCTTCATCAAGACCATCCCCGGACGTAACTTCGTCGTCGCCCTCCGCTTGTACGGCACCAGCGCCGAGTTCTACGACCAGACCTGGCGGCCCGACGACTTGGTCAGGGTCGACTGACCCGGGCCTTCCCACGTAGTGTCGCGTAGTCTCGCAGGAATGGATCTCAGTCCCTCGGGCCTGGCCACCAGGGCACCGCAGACGCGGGCTGCCGTTCGGGCGCCGATCACCCTCTACCGGCACGGGCGCGGTTCATGACGCCCACGGAGGCCTCAGCCGCCCTGGACCATTATCAGCGTGCTCATCCCGGCGCGTGGGATCACCTGCGCCAGGCTATCGAAAAGGTCACGGGCCACCAGGCACAGCCGACACTGAAACCTGACTTGGCTCACGATCACGGAGTTTCGGCGCGCTCGTAGCGCTGACCTGCGGGTTCCCGGCTCCGGGTGCGTGGATCTGCGCACTGACCGGGAGAATCAGCCACCTGGCGCGGGCATGGTTTAACGGCCCGTGGCACCTAGGGCCGCGGGCCTGATCGGCGGGGTCTTATCGTTAAGCGGCTG
>JASHVM010000513.1:0-5545 GCA_030044595.1 Streptosporangiaceae bacterium | reverse complement strand
CCGCCGCAGCCCACAGTCAAGACTGACACGGGTGCGGTGCGCGATGAGCTCAGGCGGTCCACGAGCCAATCCGCAATAAGGCCGCGTTGATTGGAGAGGGCCTCGAACGTGGCGTGGTCCCTTGCGCAGGTGCCGGGAGGCAAGTCCGTTCAGCGGCAACGACGAGGCCGTTGCCGCGCGCACCTCATCCAGGTGGTCCATGCTCGTAGATGGCACCGGATGTATCCTGCTCGCCGTAGTCAGCCTGGATCGCCATAGATTGGTCCTGACGCCTTTGGGGCAAGTTCTACTGGCCGAGCGGCCCCATCCCCCGGAGGAGCACCATGGATTCAGGAGATACGGCGCAGCGCAGCCTCGAACACTGGAGCGAGTGGGGCCTTCGCGAGATGGAGAAGTTCTACGCGCTCGCCACGGAGGACTACCGCCAACTCGCGCTCGCTGCTGACTGGGCGGCGCTTCTGGGTGAGCGCGCCCGCCAGGGATGGTCGCTCCTCGATGTCGCCTGCGGCAGCGGCAAGTTCCCGACGGCCCTGGTGAGGTTCACCGCGGTCGCATCGCTTCCTGGCGTCGCGTACGACCTTCTGGACCCCTCAGCCTTCTCTGTAGCCACGGCTCGCGCTGCCCTCGCACCTCCGTTCATGCCACGCAACGACCTGGTGATGCCGTTGCAGGAACTTCCCAGCTCCTGCGGCCCCTATGACGTTGTCTGGGCGATCCATGCCCTCTACGCCCTCCCGCCCGACGAACTCGACGTCGCAATGGCGCGTTTTGCATCGGCCCTGGCCCCAGGAGGTCTGGGGGTCGTCGCTCAGGCGACGGGCCGCTCGCACTACCTGTCGTTCTATGACGCCTATCGGGCCGGGGTGCGTGACGCGACTCCTTACACCACGGCCGAGATGGTGGCGGCTTCGTTGCGCGCCGCGGGCACGGACGTCCGCGAACAGGTGATCACCTATGAGACGGGAACCAGCGACCGAGACGTCGCCGAGGGTTTCCTCCAGCGCTGTGCCTTCGACGACACTGTGAGCCTCGAGGAGATGGAGGCCGCACCGGTCCTGGGCGAGTACCTGGCGTCATGCCGACGCCCCGATGGGTCCTACGTGTTCAGTAATGAGGTGGCGCTGCTGTGGATGTGAACGCGGAGAGTTCTCCGGTCCCGCCGGCCAGTCGTGACGGCGTGATTGACCAGGACTGGGCAGGTGGCGATTAGGACTGGTGGGACTGGTACGTCACGCTTGCGGAGAACGATGATGCGTCGATAGCGCTGGTGGCCGGCCCCGGCCTTCCCGACGTGGACCCCGCCGAGGATGAGCAACTGCGGGTGGAACTCGCAGCCCCGACCGGCTTGATGCTGCCCAGCGTGAAGCCTTCCGTCGTGATGCCTTCATCAAGCTGGCGCATGCGCTTTCGCCTGCGGTGGTCCGCCGACTTGCCGAACGGCTCGGCAGCCTGTTGCGGGCTGAGCACGGTGATGATGTGGCGGGTCGCTTCATCGCCCTTGAGCAGCTGTGGCTGCACGACTAGGTGCTGCGCCTGGTCGCGTTTTCCCCGCGGTTGGCTGGACTCGCGGCAGAGCTACTCGGTGAACCTGCCATCCGCATCTACCACGACAATGCCCTCTCGAAGGAACCCGGCTGCGGACGCACGCCGTGGCATCACGACGCCGAGCACTTCCCGCTCGCCACTCTTCAGGCCGTCACAGCATGGATCCCGGTCACGGCCATCCCGGCCTACATGGGCCCATTGGCTCTTGCCCGAGGTGCCCATGTGGTGACATGGTCGCCGATCTGTCATTCGACAAGGTCGGAACGACATATGACGCAGCTGCCGCACGTCGTCCGGATGACCGTGGCCAGCCCCAGCGCGGCCGGCGAACCGGAGCACACGACCTGCCGAGCGACGCCAACAACGGGAGACTGTCTGGCCCGACATATGGATGAGCCGGTCCTAGGTCAGCGACACCATCGGACGAACGCTCAGGGCAATCTCATGATCCGCGGCTCGTAGTTTCGTCCGCTGGCATCTGTAACTGATACCAACGGGCCGGGCAATTGTCGTACAGCGAGGAATCACCAAACCAGATTATCCCAGCGGCGAACACCATGAGACATTAAGGATGTGCTTTACGGGCGAGACGTCACTGCTTCGAACCCGGGTGCGCCCACCAGCGCAAACGCTTCTCTTGAAGATCGTTACCGGGGTACTTGACACCAATAATCGACACCCGTTGGCTACCTGTCGTGGTGCGGTCCAGTCGTTTCTGCGGAGTGCATCGCCGATCTGTCCCAGTGCGTCACGCTGGGCTTGCTTGTCTTGGCGGGTGTAGATCTCCAGCGTGACGGCCTCAGCGCGAGTGGCCGAGGACGAGCCGGGCATCGCGGGCCGGGGCCTCCGCCAGCGTGTCTGTCATTTCTCGTTGGGTCTGGCCCCTGGTCACGTTCGGACCCCCGGAGTTGGTCAGCATTCCGGACCCAAACGGCTACGTCGGGGCCCGCGGCTATCACGTACGAACGATTCCGGACTTTAGCTCTTATATTCCGTTCGTATCTGTTCCATAATGGTCGTGCGGCGGTGGGATGCCAGCTGTCTGACGCATTTCCGGAGGGCTGGTCATTCCAGCGGAAGGCTGGGGTTGGGGGGAACGCACTTGCCGAGCCTCCTGGTGAACGCCGTTGGACCACGTTGCGAAAGGGGAGCGTAAGCGATGCGATCAATCAAGAACAGGGGCCACGCGCGTCCTCTGGCGGAGTCCGGATCCCTGGCGGCACCGTGGAGACGGCGCCTGACGGCGGGACTGGTGACATCGCTGGCCGCCATTGTCCTGGCCATGGCATCTGCGACGGCCGCCGCCGCGGCGCCACTGCCCCCGGCAGCGGGCGTCTCACCGGCCGCGGTGTCCGGTCCTGGCATCAGCACCACAGCATTCTTTTACACTGCCGCCAACGGCACGGTCTGGACCAAGCCGGAAGTTGGAACTGCTACGCAGGTGAGCAACGGGATCGTTGTCGGCGCCGTGTCGGGGCTCTGGAACGGCTCCGTCCTCATCTTGTTCGGCGAGGGCACCGACCACAAGCTCTGGTATGCCACTCGTACTGGCACCAGCTGGAGTAGCTGGGCCTCGCTGGGCGGTAACATTACGGCCCAGCCCGGAGCGGTGTACCGCGGCTCGAGCACCGCATACTCAGTGTTCGCCCGCGGCACCAACGGAGCGGTCTGGGTCCGCGACCACAGCTCGGCCGGGTGGGGTGCCTGGCACTCGATCGGCGGCAGCCTGTACGGCGGCACCGGGCCGTCCGCGGCCTACTACGGCGGCTTCACGTGGGTCCTGGTGGCCGGCACCAACAAGCAGCTCTACATCGAACAGGTGGGCGTGACCGGCTTCAGTCCGGCCGGCGGCCAGACGACCGCCACTCCTGCACTGACCACGGCGCCGGGCGCGCTGGTCGGATTTGCCCGCGGGACAAACGCAGTCGCGTACTTCCACCGGTTCCTGGCCAGCTCACCGGGCTGGAACTCCATGGGAGGCGTCTTCACCAGCGGCCTGGGGGCTGCCAACGTGGCCATCGGCGGTTCGTTTACGTACACCGTCGGCCTCGGCACCGACAGCAACGTCTACTACGACGGAGGAAACTGGAGCTTCGGCTATCCGCCCCACTTCCTGGGCTGGAGCGCGATCACTCCCTGACACCCGTCGTGGGCCGATGACCGGGAGAACGGAAACGGCGGCCTCGGCGATACTCGGCGAGTCGAGCACCGACCCCAGGGCGATCTGGAAGGACCAGGGCAGCTAGGCCGGGCTCGACTCGTGATCAGGCCGCCGCCTGCTGTGGGGCAGCATGCGGGCGCCATGGCGGGGTCGTAGCCGCCGCGGCACATCGATGGGTGTCCGGCACCGGCAGATGGCTTTCCGTCACGCAAGTGCTGGAAGACGGTCAGCTGTCCGTCGTGCGTCGCCTCGGATCCCTGCACCGTCAGGCGCTCCGGAACAGGCCGTCGTTCAGCAGCCGCAGAGGATTGCGCGCATGCGAGACACCCCCAGAACTCCGCTGAGATCTCCAGGCGTAGGTACGCTTCTGCGCAGGCGCTCAGCACGAACCACATGATGGCCGCGTTCATGTTGTGCCGGGGTCCGCCGGATAGCGAGCCGACCCGCGCCTGCTCCTGCGACGCGTCGTGAGCGACCCGGCCCGGGATCGCAGGATCCGGACGTCCGATTGATGGCGGCCTGTACGTGGGCGGTCGGGTGGGAAATGGGACCAGTTGTGGAGTGGCGGAAGTACGCGAGGTGGACTGGCAGATCGGGCCGGAAGGCGGCTGTCGTCAGCGAGATGCGCGCCTCAGGACCCGGGTGACGATCTCGCAGGCGAAAACCGGCAGCTCACGAGGAAGTGCGGGTCCCGCACGTACAGGCCTGTGATCGCTGGCGGGGCTGGTGCTCGGGCACTGGGGAATGCGCGCCGCCGTGAAAACAGCGCCAGCCGTGCCGCGGGGGCGGCTGGTCCGGCTGGGCGCTGTGGCGGGGAATGCGGTGACGAGGCTTCGTTCGGTTCAGTCACCTCTGGCCGGCGGGAACCCCGGCAGCCTCAGGGTGGGTGACGCGGTGGGGGTAGGTCTTGGAGAACCGCAGCATGTACAGCAGGATCAGGCAGGGCACGGCCAGGCCGAGCAGGAGCTCGGGCAGGCGGCGGGTGGTGTGCCCGTTGATGGCGGCGGCGGCGAGGCGGGACAGGCCGGCGGCGGCGATGGCCAGGCCCCAGCCGGCGCTGAGCACCCGGTTGATCGTCTTGAACGTCGGCGAGGACCAGTAGGCCGGCGGGGTGGTCTGGCGGGCGAACTGCTCGGTGAACGGGATCACCGGGACCAGGGCCAGGATGATCAGGCCGAGGATCAGCGGCAGGCCGGCGCCGCCCCAGGTGGCCAGCCACCGGTCCTGGTGGCTGCCCGCGGTCAGGCCCAGCACCGCGATCAGCGCGAACAGGACCAGCGAGCAGGCGTTGAGGATCTTCGGCGGCCAGCGCGGGTGGCTGGCGGCGATCGCGATCAGGGCGGCCGCCGCCGCGGCCAGCCCGGCGGCGGCGATGTCGCCGTGCGGCAGGAACCGGGCCAGCACGGAGAAGATGATCAGGGGCAGGAAGGTGAGGATGAGGGTGAGAGTTTTCATGCCGTCGACGCTAGGAGCGCGGGGCCGCGGAGACGTCCGCCGGATGGCGGATTTACCGGGCCGGCGCCCCGGCGAACCGGGCGATCTCGACCCGGGAGCGCAGGCCGGTCTTCTGCAAGATGTGCGAGACGTGGGTCTGCACGGTGCGGGGCGAGACGAACAGCTTCGTGCCGATCTCCCGGTTGGTCAGCCCCTCGCGGACCAGCGCCGCGATCCGGTTCTCCGTCGCGGTCAGGCTGGCCCAGCCGAAGTCGGCGTCGCGGTGCGCCTGCCGGGAGCCGCGGTGCAGGCCCAGTGCGCGGGTCCGGGCCAGCGCGCGGTCCCGGTCCGGGACGGCGCGCAGGCGCTGGTATCCGGCCAGGGCCGCGTCCAGCGCTGCGGCGG
>JASHVM010000512.1:0-6356 GCA_030044595.1 Streptosporangiaceae bacterium | reverse complement strand
CCGTATCCCCGCCACCCCCAAACAAGGACATCCCCACCCGCAGGCAGATTCTGGCCGGAACCAAGCATGTTGTTACCAGGCCTCGATGACCAGGCCGGTCGCGGCGAGGCAGCCGCCGATCAGGTGGGGCCGGTACTGGAACTTCTTCAGCATCACCGCCATGCAGGGCCAGACGACGGACGTGGCACCGGCCATGAAGCTTGACCAGAACGTCTGACGCTGATGTGCGGACGACGTCGAAGATCGCCTTATCCACCTCGGTTGCGCGGTGAGCACGTGCGATCTTGGGGTCTCCTGCCGCCGGGCCGGGCGTACGCTTCACCTGTGTCTCACGCACCGATCGCGCACGGGACTGCGGCGCTACGCCGCTCCGGCAGCTGGGGTCGGGTAGTCACGGTCAGCTCTCTCGGTGCCGTGGCGGCCTGACGGCAGCTGGCGGAGGAGGACCCGCGATGCCGAAAGCGATCAAGGGAAATGCCGGGCGAAAGCCGCCAGAGCCGTCAGCGAGGCACTCCGGCATCGACGATTGGCTCGGGCTCCTCATGCCGTATCTGCAGCCGATCGTCAAGGGGCTGGACGAGTCAATCCGGGCGGCGGTCCCGGGCCTTCACTACGCCGTCAAGTGGAAGAGGGCGTTCTACGGGCTACCAGGGCTCGGGTGGATCATCGAGATAGCCCCCTACGACGTGTCCGTGAATGTCGTCTTCCTCGGCGGCGCGGACTTCGAACCCCCGCCGCCACTCGGAACTACCGGTCGGAGCCGCTATGTCAAGGTGACCACCCTGGAAGAGGGGCACCGGCCAGAGCTGCACGACTGGATAGAGCAAGCCGGCCGCACGCCAGGTTGGAAGTGACCCGGCCCGCCGCTCGGCTGCCCGAGCTTCTTAAGCGCATCACGGGTAGCGGCTGAGGGAACCTCAGTGTAGATCTCCATCGTGACGGCGATCTTGCTGTGCCGGAGGATCCGCATAGCGACCACGCGGGTGCACGTCACGAGGTCTGCGACACGCCGATACTGGTCTGATGACCGGTCACCAGCCGCCTCAAGCAGGCGATGTGCCGATGCCAAGCGGGCGCATGACCAACGGGATCGTGCGGCGCGGTGACCGGCTGCTGCGGCCGATGGGCCCGTGGTCGCCCGCGGTGCACGAATACCTGCGGTATCTGGAAGCAGCAGGGTTCGACGGCTCGCCACGCGTGCTCGGGACCGAAGGCGACCGCGAAGCGCTGACCTTTATCGACGGCGACGTCGCCATGGACCCGCTCTGGCAGCCTGGACACGGGCACCGGCTCCCGCCCTATGCCAGAACTGAAGTCGCCCTGCGCGCCGCGGCGAAGCTGATACGCAAGCTGCACGCGGCGTCCTCCGGCTTCCGGCCAGCCCTTACCTGCTACCGCTTCCACCCGCACCCGCCCACGGCCGGGGAGATCGTCTCCCACGGCGACCTCGGCCCGTGGAACACCGTCTACCGGGGCGGCGTGCCGGTAGCGTTCATCGACTGGGACGCGGCCCAGCCGGTCGACCCGCTGACCGACCTCGCCGACGCGGCCTGGACGTTCGTGCCGCTCGCGCCGCCCGGCCGACTCGCCGAAGCAGGTTTCGACCCGCTCCCAGACCTCCCGGCCCGGCTACGCACATTCCTGGACGCCCATGGGCTGCCCGACCGTAAGACCATCCTCCCAGCACTTGAGCAGACCATGCTCAGCGAACCCGAACTCCTGCGCTGGCTCCAGCACGTCTCGCCGGACCTCGCCCGCGCATTCTGAGTCGCATCAGTCCTGCGCTTACGCCCTGATCGATCATCTCTGACGAGGTTCCCGGCGGAAGGTGCAGGCGATGCCGCTGCGGCGAAATCAGGTCGCTGACGTCTGAGGGGCCGGCGTAGTGTTGCACGGTGCTTGAGGTAACAGCCTGCGCGGACGAGCCGGACGAGCTGACCTCGCTGGAGGTCTACAACACGGTGTGGCCGCACGACGCGGTGACGATCGGCGCGGTGCACGCATTAAGGGACAGCGCCCAGGATTACATCGACTACCTCGTCCGCGAGGATGGCGTGATCCTGGGGTCTGGGGCCGCGGCTATCTTCGCCTATCGCGCGCGCCGTGTCGTGGCGCTCATCACCGTGCTCGCCGGGCAACGCCGGCGCGGCGCTGGCACGGCATTGTATGAGGCCATCTCCCTGTGGGCCGGCGAGCGTGGGGCACGCGAGCTGGAGGTGCCGGTCGCCGGCAACGATCCGGAGAGCCTGTCCTTTGCCCAGCGGCGCGGCTTCACCGAGGAACGGCGCGAAGTGGGCCTCGTGCTCAGCCTCGCCGGCGTCTCGCCGCGGCAGGTCCAGCCACCGGCCGGGATCGAGATCGTCACCTGGGCGCAGCGGCCGGAGCTGGCACGCGGGATGTACGAGGTCGACCTCGAAATCCATCCTGACATCCCCGGCTTCGAGGACGTCGCCGTCGAACCGTTCGAGGACTGGATGGCGCACAATATGCTGCGGCCTGCCGACTCTCCCGAGGCGACGTTCATCGCGCTCGCCGGCGAGGAGGTCGTCGGCTTCGCGAAACTGTCGCTGACCGCGCCGGCGGCCGCAGGCCACTCCATGACCGCCGTCAAGAGGGCCTGGCGCGGACGCGGCATCGCGGGTGCCCTGAAGGCGACCGCAATCAACTGGGCGCTCGCCAACGGCTACACCGAACTCCACACCAGCAACGAGGAGCGGAATGCGCCGATCAAGCGGCTGAACGCCCGTCTTGGCTACCGACCCGGAATCGGGCGGATCCACCTAGTCGGCCCCATCATTGATGGACTGTCTCGATGAGAGTGAATGGTCGGTTGATGGCGCCCTGAGCAGCCCGGATATGCCCGGCACGCCGTGATCGCGTGGTTAGGTGAGCAGGCGCGGCCCGGCAGTGATCATGAGGTTCTGCCAGCTTCGCGCGTTCCGGCTGCTCACAGGCCGGAAGTAACGGTCAGTAATGGGACAATGCAAAGACCCTGACTACCGGCTGGCCGTGCCATTAGCGTCATTAACCGCGGTAAGGAAGGGTCAATCACGGGCACTCCCGGACAGCCAGCTTCGCAGCTCAGGGCACATTTAAGCCCCGTAAGGCTCCGATTCCCAAGCTGATCGTGCGGGTTCGATTCCCGTCACCCGCTCCAAGCCCTCCGGCCCAGGTCATCAAAGGTCGAATCCCATCCCTGTATCTCCTTCGGGCTGCTGCTGTTGATCTTCGGTGCCCCGCCGGGTTATCCCGGTGACAACCCATGCCCGACCAAGGGCGCTGCAATACAAAGCCACAATGACGAGGACCAAAGCACGTTGCAGCGCGGCACTCTGGGTGTCCGCCAGGAGCGCTACGGCGAGGCCGAGCTGCGCTGAGTAGGCCCCAGCCGAAATCAACGCGAAGGCGATATTCAGCTTTCTGGTTCGAGAGCCGGAGGAGAAATTCCCGGCCCGCCTTGCCCTCGGTATCAGTTGTCTGGTGGCCAGGAGGCCGACGGTTGCCATTGCGAGGCTCGATAGCCCGAAGACGACTGAGCCCCCGGTCAAGGCCACGATCGAGACCATGAAGATGTCTACCAGGGCAACAAACGCGCTCCCGGCCAACACAGTTCGGAGCTCCCGAGTTGTCGGGTTTGCGTCATCCGCGTTGACGACCGATACGGCGACTACCAGCAACCCCAAAATGGCAGCGGACGCGCCCGCGCTTGTGATGAAGAAGTTCTCATAGTGGCCCACCACAAAACTACCCTAACGGGCATCGGCGGCTATCTTGCCGAGGCGTGTCCGACCGCCACCGGGCTCGTTCAGCTTCGCAGGCTCGCGCCGCGGTCACCCGAGCTGCCGGGCTAGGTGGTCGTGGACCAGGCGCACCGCCATGGAGCCTTCGCCGACATCTTCGGGTCTCCGGCCGGGACATGACGGTCTGGGCGCATGCGGGGGCGCGGTGCGGCCTGGTGGGCTATGCGGGCTGTGGTTGCCGGTGCCGGACGGTGCCGTCGGCCATAATGTCGCCGCCGGTGCACTGCCACCGGACCTTGCCGCCTTCGAACTGCTCCTGGTACAGCGACGCGTACACGCCGCTTTGCCGCAGCAGGGAGCGGTGGGTACCGGATTCCACGACGCGTCCGCCGTCGATGACGTTGATGACGTCGGCGCTGACGATGGTGGACAGGCGATGGGCGATGGCGATGGTGAAGAAGGCGAGGGGGAGCGTCTGCAGGTGAGCGTAGAGCCGGTCGCGCAGGTCCCTCATGACCTGCTGCCCGACCCGGGTGGTTTCGTAGGTCTGCAGGATGCCGATGGCGCCGTTGACGATCGGGACGACGGCCATGATGACGACCAGGGTGACGAGCAAGTGCAGGTTGGGCCCGCCCGAGACGAACAGGGCCTTGTTGAACACGGTCTGGATCAGCAGCGGGTTGATGATGCCAATCGTCGAGGTCAGCACGATCAGCCCGATGACGGCGGCCACCTGTACCCGGTAGGGGCGAAACAGCGGCACCACCCGGCGGGCGGTGTCCCGGTTCGCGTGGGCGGGCACGGCCGGGTTCCCGCTGGCCGAAGGGAGCGACCCCGCGGATGTCATGTCACCCGCCAGCAGGCCGACGGCATGCCCGGCTCAGGCCCGGCTACTGCGTGCAATTTCATGCTCGGTCTCCTCACACCGCGATTTGCGCTGCGGTGCGAGCTGGCCGAGCTCGAGCAGGTCCAGGCCGAGCGCCTCGATCTCGGCCAGGACGCCGTACGGCGCGGACCGGTCCGGCAGCCCGGTGAGCCCGGTGTGCGCGCCATGCCGCTGCGACACCAGCACCCGGAAGGCTGACAGGACGGTGGCGCCGAGGTGGCCGTTGATCCGGGTCGCGTACCTGGCGGATGCTTCGTCCATGAGGCCATGGTCACCGGCTGGCGGGTGACCATGCATCACCGGGATCAGGTGACCGCCGGGCAAGCGCGGCCGGCCGGCCGCCGCGACGTTGCGGGTCAGCGTTACCTGGTTCTCGGGACCTACGCCGTAGCCTTTCGTGCTGCGGGCACGAGCAGGCCCAGGGCGCGGGCGCGGTCCACAGCCTCGTGGCGGCTGTGGACGCCGAGCTTGGCGAACAGGTGGCGCTTGTGGGTGCTGACGGTGTTCACCGAGAGGAACAGCTCAGTGGCGATCTCGTGCACCGTGAGGTGGGTCGGCAGGTAACGCAAGACGCGGGTCTCGCTGTCGGTGAGCTGTTCGGATAGGCCGCGGCTACGAGCCCAGCCCGCCCGGCCGGCCGGCCGCGGCGCCGGCCTGGCTGACGTCGGCAGCAAGTCCAGGATCTGGGAGATCAGGGCGGGGTGAGCGGTGCCGTACCGGCGATGCCGCTCGAGCAGTGCCGGGCTGGGATCGAGCAGGAAGGGCAGGAGTATGCCGTTGGACTCGGTGATATCCAGCGCTTTCTCCAGCACGCGTCCGGCGGTGGCCTGGTCACTTAGCGCGTCGCGGGCTTGCGCCTCCAGCAGCAGCGCCGTGACCATCCGCATGGGACGGACCCGCCGGATCGAGCCATCCAGCATCGGCGCGAGCGCAACAACCGCCGCCTGCGGGTCGTCCACAGCTAGTCGCAGCGCCGCCTCGGCGGTCCGCATCTCGGCGGTGGCCCGCTCGTCCTCGCCCAACTCGGCGAGAACCTGCTCGGCGCGTGCGGCCTGGCCCAGCCGCACCAGCGTCTGCAGCATGCGCGATCGCATCCACGTCACGAAGGTATGCGGGTCGGCCAGCGTCGCGGCCAGCTTCTCGGCGCCGCCGGAGGCCGCCAGCGCCTCCTGCGGGCGGCCCCGGGCCACCTCCAGGAGCGCGCGAGCATGACGCAGGCTCATCCCGGCGGCAGGCTCCACCTCGGTGCGCAGGGTGCGCTCGGCGCGCTCGAGCCACGGCTCTGCTTCATCCAGCCGGCCCTGGTACAGCAGCACGAAGCCAACCTGGGCGTAGGCCATCCCGGCCAGCGGCTCTTCGCCCCAGCCATGACGTTCGGCCAGCTCGATCGCCTGCCCGCTCCACTCCGCATGCGCGGCATCGGGCCGGAACAGCAGCATTGCGTGCGCCCCGTGGGCCAGCCCGGTGAGCTCCAGGTACGGCCGCCCGATCCGGCGCGCCAGGGCCATGCCCTGCTCCAGATGCCGCTCCCCGTCCTTGAACTGAAGCGCCCACATCTCCGCGATACCGAGGCTGATGAGCGCCGCGGCACGCAGATCCTCGCCCAGCCCGAGCTGCGCGGCGTCGGTGCTCTCCATGAGGGCGAGCAGCCGCTCGGCCTCCTCGGCCACGACCGGGAAATCGACGAGGCGCCGGGCCAAGAAGAGCCGCAGCACCGCCAGCATGACCTG
>JASHVM010000511.1:0-3353 GCA_030044595.1 Streptosporangiaceae bacterium | reverse complement strand
GCCCGCGCCGAACGCCAGATATCCCCAGAACTGGTTGATGCCGACCAGGAACGCGCCGGAGCCCCCGGTGGTGGCGATGTCGGCCAGGGAATGCCCGGCGAACGACTGCCCCCGCGTCACCGTGAACACTCCGACCACAGCAGACGTGATCGCGACGACGGTCCCGACGCCGAGCGCGACGTGCACCGGGCCGCTGGCGAAGAAACCGGGCTCGAACACGTACCTGAGCAGATGACCCACGATCTCACCCCACGACGCTGGCGTGCTCGGCGCCGTCGCCGATCGCTTCCTCGGCGTGTCCGGCCGGCGCCCCTTCGGCACCGGCTACCACCAGGACCCGGCCGTGAACCCGGATCACGTCGACGTGCTGGCCGTACAAGCGGGACAGGACCTCGGGCTGTACGACCTCGTCCGTGCTGCCGACCGCCACGCGCCCCCCGGCGACGTAGACGATCCGGTCCATCACCGGCATCAGAGGGTTCATGTCGTGCGCGGACAGCAGCACGGCGACCCCCTCGGCCCGGGCCAGGCGGGCGAGCACGGAGACGATGCCCTGCTCGCTCGATATGTCGAGGTTGGCCAGCGGCTCATCGAGCAGCAGCAGCCTCGGCCGGCTGATCAGGGCGTGCGCGATCATGACCCGCTGCTGCTCGCCCCCGGACAGCTCGCCGACCCGCGCGTTGGCGTAGCGCTGCGCGCCGACCGCGGTGAGCATGTTGCTGACGCGCTCGCGGCGGGCCCGGGACGGCAGCCGGATGCCGAACTTATTCCCGTCCAGCCCGAGCGACACCACGTCCCTGACCCGCAGCGGCATGTCCGGCTCGATGGCGAGCTTCTGCGGCACGTAGCCGATCGAGGCATCGCGCACCGGCCTCGGCGCCCCGTCGATGAGCACCGAGCCGGCGCTGACCGGCTGCAGGCCGAGGATGACACGGAGCAGCGTGGTTTTCCCCGCGCCGTTCGGCCCGATGAGACCGGTGAACTCACCCGGGCCAATGCTGAACGAGACGTCCCGGAGGACCTCCCGGCCGCCCAGGCGCACTCCCACCCCGTCGAGCCGGAGCAGTTCGGTCGTCATAGGTGCTCCGTGGAGATCTTGCTGGCCACGGCCTTCTGCAAATCCTGGACTTCGGTCAGCATCCATGACTGGTAGTCGTACCCGGGTACGGGCATGGTTTCGTAGACACCGACCACCGGAACGCCGTTGGCCTGAGCCAGCGTGATGAACGACTGGGTCAGCGAGTCCGTCACCTGCTGGTTGTAGACAAACACCTTCACCTTGTGCTGCGTGAACAGGCTCCGCTCTATCGCGACGTCCTGCGCCGACGGGTCGGTGCCGTTCATGATGTCGGCCTGAAAGGCGAAGGGCGTCAGGTTGTCGGCGCCGGCCGCCTGCAGCATGTAATCGGCCACCGGCTCGGTCGTCGCCACCGGCGTATTCGGGTACTTGGCCTTGAACGCCGCGATCGCGTTGTTCCACGCCGTCAGCGAGCTGATGAAGGCGGCGGCGTTGGCCTTGAAGTACGACGCGTGGGCCGGTTGGATGGCGGCCAGGTCGGCGGCGATCGCGTTAGCCACGGCCGGCATGGTGCTCGGCTTGTACCACAGATGCGGGTTCGGCGTGTCGGTGGGCAGGCCGAGCAGGTTCTGCACCACGATGACCTTGCGAGACGAGCTCGGCGCGGCGTTCTCGATCGTGTTCATGAACGTGTCGTAGCCGACGCCGTTCTGCACCACGAGCTGGGCCGCGCTCACCACCCGGGCCACTGACGCACTGGCCTCGAAGGTGTGCGGATCCGTATTCGGGTTGCTCATGATGGCGCTGACCTGGACGTATTTCCCGCCGACCTGCTGGATGACGTTCGCGTATTCGTTCTCCGCGCCGACCGCGACGATCGCATCGCCGGTTGAGCCAGGTGATCCGGACGCTGCGGACGACGAGCAGGCGGTGGCCAGCAGCGCCGCGGCCAGCGGCACGACGGCAGCCAGGAACCTGAAGCGGGTCCGCATGACGGCACTCCCGGATTCGCAGCGGACGTTCATAACGGTTAGAATGATAATGATTCCCAATTTCGTTTGCAACTCGTTCCGGCCGGAAGCCGGGAGCGGTCTGCGACCGGTCTCAGCATGAGGCGGGGTTAGCCGGAAGGCGGTCTAGGTTGTACCGTGCGACTGTGACGACGCAGCAGCCGGACGAGCGCCTGCGCGGCCGATCCTCGGGTCCCGCGCGCGGCACCCGCGGGCGCGGGACCAGGCAGGCGCAGGCGCTGGCCGCCGCGCTGGCGGGCCTGCCCGGCTTCTGCAGCGCCCAGGAGATCCACGCTGAGCTGCGGCGCAAGGGCGAGCACGTCGGTCTGGCCACGGTCTACCGTCACCTGCAGGCGCTCAGCGAGCAGGGCCAGGTCGATGCCATCCGGGACGCGAACGGCGAGACGCTCTACCGGCAGTGCGGCACCCGCGTGCACCACCACCACCTGACCTGCCGCATCTGCGGCCGCAGCGTGGAGGTGGAGGGCCGGGCGGTGGAGCAGTGGGCTGAGCGGGTCGCGTCGGAGGCCGGCTTCACCGACGTCGGGCACACGGTCGAGTTGTTCGGCCTGTGCCCCGAATGCGCCGGGTTATCGCCGGTCAGGCACCAGGCGCGCCCGGCCGCGCGACCTAGGGCGCACCTTTTGTCCCGTCTTGCCGCCTTTGCGTGCAGGTTTTTCGGGGTGGATCCGGGTTCTGTGGTGGATCTGGTACACGGGGATGTACCCGATCAACCACAAAGCCCGAGATCACCACAATAAGCGGAGATGACCTTCCGCTAGTGGTGCTTCTGGGTATCGAGCGATTGCTGTGACGCTAACAGTCACTGTTGGCTTACGCGGTCGGCAAGCCGGGCAGGCTTAGGGCCGCGACATGCTTACGCGGTGGGCGAGCCGGGAAGGCTTGGGGCCGGCGACCGGAGGCGCGACAACCAAGACGGCCGCGGCCAGGGCCGTGAGCAGGCAGGCGAGCAGCGCCGAGCGCGCCGCGCCCGGCCTGTTTCTCATCCGCCCGCCGTATCAGGGGATATCCGTCCCGGCGGGTCGTCCCCCCGGGCCAGCACGGTTCAGAACGATCCGTGGTGCACCTCGATGTGACCGCTTTCGCCCGGCACGACTTCGCCGACCACGGCGGCAGGCAAGCCGCGGGCACGCAACTCGCCGAGCAGGGCGCCCGCCGCCCCGGCGGGCGTGGCCAGCAGCAAACCGCCCGAGGTCTGCGCGTCGTGGAGCAGCACCGCGAGCTCGGCCGGGACGGCGCCGTCGAGGCTCGTGACCGGGCGCATCCGCTCGGTGTTGGCTCTGGTCCCGCCGGACACGTAGCCG
>JASHVM010000510.1:0-17093 GCA_030044595.1 Streptosporangiaceae bacterium | reverse complement strand
CGCCGGCCGGTTCAGGCCCAGCTGCGTCTCCAGCGCGTGCAGGCGCGCCGGAGTCGCCGTGTTCAGCAGCACCGCGCTCGCGGCGTTGCCCGGCAGGACCTGTGTCGCCGCGAACACCAGGATCGATACCAGCACGAGCGTGAGTATGCCGATCAGGCTGCGCTTGATCACCATGTCCCGGATGGGATGCGGTTTGTGCGACCTGCGCGGTTGGACGTTTTGCGTCTCCGCTGTCACGGTTGTCGTCACGATAGCCACACATTCTTGAAGTCGTAGGCGTTCAGCGACAAGCCGCTCTTGCCCGGGACCAGGCCGCCGACGTTGGTGCCGTAACCGTCGATCACCGGGGGGAAGAACGGGATGATGTAACCGCCCTCGTCGTACTCGATCCGCTGCATCTCCTGCGCGAGCTCGGTCCGGAGCGAGGTGTCAGTGGTGGCGATGGCCTGGGCGTACAGCGAGTTGTACCGGGAGTTGTCCCAGTGCGTCTCGTTGAACGGAGCGGTCGGCAGCGTGGCCAGCGATACCTGGGGCAGGTAGAAGTTGTAGAACCAGTAATCCTGGGCGAATATCCACTTCAGGTAGTTGGCGCCGTAGAAGTCGGTCACGGTGACCATGTCCACGTTCACGGTCATGCCGGCCAGTGAGGCTTGCTGGGCTAGCACCTGCGCGGCCAGCGTGACGCCTTGCCCGATGTCGGCCGTGATCAGCGTGATGTTCAGGTTCTCGGCGCCCGCCGCCTTGAGCAGAGATTTGGCCTGGTCGATGTCCTGATGCCGCTGCGGAAGGCTGTGGTCGTACTCCGGGGCCCAGATCCCGAACAGGTCGTTGCCGATGGTCCCGAAGCCGCCGAAGACCAGGTCGAGCATCTGCTGGCGGTCGACGACCAGCCGCATGGCCTGACGGACGCGGACGTCGTTGAACGGCGCCTGGTCCACCCGCATGGTGAACGGGTTCCAGCCGCCGCCGTCCGACAGCAGGATGTTCTTGCCCTCGCCCTGGACCTCGGATATCACGTCCGCCGACAGCAGGTTGACCACGTCGACCTGGCCGGCCAGCAGCGCGTTCACCTGGCTGGTCTGGTCGGCGTAGTCGGTGATGACGATCTCGTCCAGGTACGGCAGCCCGGTCTGCCAGTAGCCGCCGTAGCGGGCGAAGGTGGACTGCGTGCCGGGGCTGAAGCTCTTCAGCCGGAACGGGCCGGTGCCGACCGGGGCCGCCGGGTTATAGCCGACCGGGATGATGTCTGAGTAGCCGGGAATGGCCAGGGACTCGGCCAGGGTGGCGAACGGCGTGCTGCACGGGATCCGCACCGTGTACGCGTCGAGCTTGGTCATTCCCTTGGCGTCGATGGAGGCCAGCCCGGCCGCGGCGGACCCCGGCGCCTTCGGGTTGAGGACGGTCTGGAACGTGTAGATGATGTCGTCGGCGGTCAGGTCCTTGCCATCGTGGAAGGTGATGCCCTGCTTGACCCGGACCGTCCACTCGGTGGCGTCCTTGTTGGACGTGAGTTCCTCGGCCAGCACGTATACCGGCAGCGCGTCCGGGGTCAGCCCGACCAAGGGCTCGTACAGGTTGTCGATCCTGGAGAAGTCCACGTTGGTGACGGCGCTGAGCGGGTCCAGCGTGTCGGCGGTCGATCCGCCGGTCAGGCCGGCCCGCAGCGTGCCGCCGTACCGCGGCTTGCCCACGTTCGACGCGGTGAACGCCTTGATCGTGTTGCCGGTTCCGCAGGCGCTGAGCAGCCCGCCGGTTCCGACGGCTAGCGAGCCGGCGAGGCCGGCCTTGAGGAAGTCCCTGCGGCTGAAAGTCATTCCTGCTCCCGGCGGTGCGCGAAGCGGTGGGGCCGCTATGAATCCGGATGCCGCGGTTCTTTAGCTGTTCACGATACGAACATAATGTGCATAATGTGATTTATGCTGTTGGGGTGGAGTGTAAAGAGGCCCGCTTAGTGTGTCAAGGATCACATCAGCGGATCGCGGGCTCGGCCGGGATCGGTCCCGCCGGCTCCGCCGGCGCGCTCGGCTCCGCGAGCCCGCCTGGCGGCGCGGATCTGATTTCCTCCGACCCGATTTCCCCCGCCTCGGTCGCCGGCGTGACCGCGTAGCGCTCCACCAGACCGAGCAGTTCCGCGAGGAAGCCGTCGCGCGTCCGTTCCAGGTCGGCGACCGAACGCCCGGCCGCCTCGCGCCGGCAGCCCTCGATCATCCGGTCCCTGAGGTCCGGCGTGAGCGGCGGCGCCTGCAGCCGGGTCCACGGCTCTTCCAGCGCGGCCCCGAAGTGGTCCAGCATGTGCGCCATGCCGCCCACGCCTCCGGCGAGGTGGAAGGTGAGGCAGGGACCCATCAGCGCCCAGCGCAGACCAGGGCCGTAGGCGATTGACGCGTCGATCTCCTCGACGGTGGCCTCGCCCGCCGCCACCATGTGCAGCGCCTCCCGCCACATGGCCTCCTGCAGCCGGTTCCCGACGAACCCGGGGAGTTCCCGGCTCAGGCGGAGCGGGCGCTTGCCCGTGCTCGCGTAGAAGCGGGCCAGCCAGTCGACGGCCGCGGGATCGGTCCGCTCGCCGCCCACCACCTCGACTACGGGTATCAGGTACGGCGGGTTAAACGGATGACCGACCACGCAGCGTTCTGGGTGCTCGCAGTCGGCTTGCAGCATCGTCATCGCGAATCCGGACGTACTCGACGCGATGACCACTCCGGGCCGGGCGGCGCGATCCACGTCGGCGAGCACCCGCCGCTTGACCGTCCCGTCCTCCGGCGCGTTCTCCTGCACCACGTCGGCCTCGGCGACCGCCTCGGCCAGGTTGTCGTGGCAGGTGAGCCGGTCCTGGCTCGCGCCGTCGCGCAGCCCTATCTGCTCCAGCAGCGGCCAGTTCGCCTTCACCAAGCGGAGCAGGTCTGCTCGCGCGTCCGGCGACGGATCGTAAACGTCAACGTCGAAGCCCGTCCGGAGGTAGTGCAGCGCCCATCCGCCGCCGATCACCCCGGCCCCGACGATTCCCACCCGGCGCGCCTGGTCCGGCTGCACATCGGTCATCCCGTTGCCCCTCACGCGTCTCGTTGGACGCCCGCCTCGTTACGTGTCTTGCCTGGCCAGCTCGCGGTCGCACGTCTCGCTCAGCCAGCCGGCGATCAGGTCTCGCAGTTCGGCCCGGTGCCAGGAGAAGGAGTGGTTGGCGCCGTCCACCTCGACGTAGCGGGAGGGCGGCCGGGCCCGCGCCCGCAGCTCGCGGGCTTGTTCCACGGGCACCCACCGGTCCGCGGTACCGTGCACGATGAGCAACGGCCTCGGTGCGATGTCCGCGACGGCCTCCAGCGTGTTAATCCGCTCCGCCACCTCGGCCGCTTGAGCGGTGAATTCGCCGGGCGTGGTCGCGAGGAACCGGGTGAACTCATCCTCGATCAGGTCCCGGTCCAGACGCAGGGCGGCGCCGAGGCGCGCCGGTGCTCCGTACACGGCGACCGCGCGCAGCCTCGGCTCGGCGGCCGCGGTCACGATGGCGGCCCAGCCGCCCAGGCTGTGACCTACCACCGCGATCCGGCCGCGGTCCACGTGCGGGCAGCCCGTCAGGCGGTCGACCGCGGCGGTCACGTCGCGCGGAATGGTGCGCAGGTCGTACCGGCCTGCGCTGCCCCAGCAGCCGCGATAGTGAAACAGCAGCGAATTCCAGCCCCGGTCCCGGAGCAGGACCGCGAGGTCCAGGTTCTTCTCCAGGCCGGGGCAGCCATGCAGCAACAGCGCGGTGGGTTTCGGCTCGTCGCCGCGGGCGAGGTAGAAGGTGCCGACGAGGCGGTGCCCGTCGCTGTCGAAGGTAACGCCGACGATGCCCTCGTGGTCAGTACTGCACTCGTGTTCCGGGTGCGGGTCAGTAGCCCACATTGTCCAGGCCCTTGAGACCCAGCATCTCGCGGGCCTCGGCCGGGGTTGCCACCTCCAGTGACAGCGCCTCGAGGATTCCCCTGATCTTGGTGACCTGGCTGGCGTTGGACTCGGCGATCTGGCCCTTGCCGAGGTAAAGGCTGTCTTCCAGGCCGACGCGGACGTGCGAGCCCATGATCGCCGCCGCGGTGACGATGCCCATCTGGAAGCGCCCCGCCCCCAGGGTCGACCACTGGTACGAGTTGCCCAGCAGCCGGTCGGCGGTCCGCTTCATATGCACGATGTGGTCCACGTCGGGTCCGATCCCGCCCATCGTGCCGAAGATGGTCTGCACGAACACCGGTGGCTGGACCAGGCCCCGGTCCAGGTAATAAGCCAGCGTGTACAGGTGAGAGGTGTCGTACGCCTCGGCCTCGAACCGGGTGCCTGTCTGCGGGCCGACCACCTTGAGCATGTACTCGATGTCCGAGTAGGTAGAGATGAAAGGTTCGCCCCTGGTCGACTCCAGGTACGGCTCTTCCCAGTCGTACTTGAACCGGCCCTTGTAACGGTCGATCATCGGGAAGCTGCCGTAGTTCATCGTGCCCAGGTTCAGCGTGCACAGCTCCGGCTTCAGCTCGAGCACTCCCTGCAGCCGCTCCTCGACGGTCATGCCGGTGCCGCCGCCGGTGGAGATGCTCACCACCACGTCGCTGCGTGCCTTGATCCCCTTCGCGTACGCGGCGAATAGCGCCGGCTGGGCCGAAGGGCTGCCGTCTTCGGGATTCCTCGCGTGCAGGTGCAGCACCGCGGCGCCCGCTTCGGCGGCGGCCACGCCCTGGTCGACGACATCACCGACCGTATACGGCAGGTACGGCGACATCGACGGAGTGTGCCCGGAGCCCGTGAGCGCGCAGGTGATAATGACCTTGCCTGCCATCGTGCCACCTCCTGGTGTTCACGATACGAACGTTTTGTTATCAATGTGCAGCGTATAGTCCTGGTCAGCGGGCGGTCAATATGGGACGCGACCCCGCCAGCACTAACCACCGTGATGGACCCGTCGTGGCGGGGCGGCGGCGGGCCTTCGAGCCGGGCGGCTGCGGCCGGCCCTGCGGCCAGGGTGCCGTCAGTCGAGCATGTCGCGGATCTCGCCCGCGGTCTTCACCGCTTCCCGGCCGATCTCACGCAGCCGCCGGGCCGAGTTCATCGGCGCCGGACCCCAGACGTTGACGACCGCGATGGGCGATCGCCCGGAATTGAGCACCGCCGCCGACGCGCCAGAGGAGAATTCCTCGTACTCCCGGTCGCAGAGCGCGAATTCGGTCCGGCGGACCTCGGCGAGCTCACGTTCCAGCTCTTCTCGGTCGGTAACGGTGTGATCGGTATAACGCCGCAGTTCCGCCGGCAGGATCGCATCCCGCTCGTCGCGGCCCAGCCAGGCCAGGAACGCCTTGCCGCCCGACGTAGCGTGCAGGGGCAGCGGCTTGTCCAGCCAGTTCGGCGCCATCATGTTCGGCGGCTCGACCTGGTCGACATAGACGAGATTGAACCGGCGTGCGACGGCGAGCGTGACCGCCTCGCCGGTGCGCAGGCTCAGGTCGGTCAGCAGCGGCCGGACCCTGCGGATCAGCGCGTCGTCGGTCACGGCCGACGCGACCACCGTCGCGCCGTACCCGACGGTGTACCGCTGCGTGACGGCGTCCCGGTCGACCAGCCCGTGATGCTCCAGCGTGCGCAGCAGCCGCCACGCGGTGGCCCGGTTGATGCCGCAGCGGCGGGCCAGCTCCAGCACGGTCGGCGGCGTAGTGCTCGCCGCGACGGCCTTCAGCAGCACGATGGCCCGGTCCACCGCCTGGATGCGCTGTACGCCGTCGGTTGCCGGGCCTGGCACTTCGGCAGTGCTCGCCACGGGGCGTGACATAAGGTGCAGCATAACCACGATCGGTCCGGCGGCGGACCGGACGCCAGCGGTGACCGCCCAGGGTCGATGGAGCGCGAACGCATGACCTACGGATTGCTCTCCGCCCTGAGCTGGGGAATTTCCACCGTCCTGGCCGCCGTGGCCGCGCGGCGCATCGGCGCTCTGCGCACCGTGGTTCTCGGCGAGATGGCCGGGCTGGCTGGCTACCTGACCTTGTTCCTGGTCGGCCATTTCTCGTTTCGGGGCGTGGGGAGCACCGCCTGGTGGCTGGTGCTGGCCGGCGTGATCGCGGTCGCCGGATACCTCGCGCTCTACCGCGGCCTGGAATCCGGGCACGTCGGCCTGGTCAGTGCGATCTCCGCGTGCTACGGCGGGGTGATCGCCCTGCTGTCTGTACTGCTGCTCGGGGAGCACCTGAGCATGGCGGCCGTCTTCGGCGTCGTGGCTACCGTCGCCGGCGTCATGCTGTCGGTGATGCGCCGCAATGCCGTCCCCGACCCCGGCGCGGCGGGCGCTGCCCGAGCCGAGCTTGCCCCGATCGCGCAGGCCACGGACCTGCCGGCCGCCGTCTCGCCGGCGCCTGACCGGTCAGGCGCCGGCGCTCAGGCCGCGGTGGTCGGGGCGCCGGCCATCGGCGTGGCCTTCGGCCTGGCCGCAGCCCTCTGCTACGGCGTGGGTGGCTTCATGATCGGCCGGTATACGCGCGATCTCGGCTGGCTGGTCCCGGTCGTCATCGCCCGGGGCGGCGCGATGGTAGTGCTGCTCGGGCTGCTGGCTACCCCGTTGCGCGGGCCCGCGGGAGGCCGGCTCGCGCCGGGGCTCGCGTGGGCGCTTGCGGCGGGCCTGACCGACGCCGCCGGGCTCATCTTCTTCGCTCGGGGCGACCAGGTCGGGCTCGTCGCGGTGACCGCCGCCGTTTCCAGCGCCTACCCGATCATTCCGCTGGTCGGCGGGGTGCTGATCTTCCGCGAACGGCTGATGCGTCAGCAGGTCGGCGGGACGATCCTGATCCTGGCCGGGCTCATCCTGCTCGGCTTCAGCCAGTAGCCGTTACCGGCGAGGGCTCCTTCTTCACGCTGCTGGCCGGCGCGCGAGGCGCCCGGGTGCATCATAGGCAGGTGCCATTGTTCGCATTTGAAGGCCAGGAGCCGGAAGTCAGCCCGAGGGCGTGGATCGCACCCAACGCCACCCTGGTCGGGGACGTGCGCGTCGAGGCCGAGGCATCGGTCTGGTACGGAGCCGTGCTGCGGGCCGATTTCGGGCCGATCATCGTCCGGCGCGGCGCGAACGTCCAGGACGGATCGGTGCTGCACGGAGGCACCGACCCGGTGACCGAGGTCGGCGAGGGTGCGACCATCGGTCACCTGTGCGTGGTCCACGGCGCGGTCATCCAGGCGGAGGCGCTGGTGGGCAACGGTGCCACGGTGCTCGACGGCGCGATCGTCGGCCGCCGCGCGCTGGTCGCGGCGGGCTGCACGGTCCCGCCGCGGATGATCATCCCTGACGGCATGCTCGCCGCGGGAGTCCCGGCCAGGATCGCCGGGGAGGTCGCCGGCGGCGCCAAGCAGTGGGTGGAAACGAATCCCGGGGTCTACCGCGATCTGGCCCGGCGTCACGCGGCCGGGGTTCGGCTCGTCACGGGACCTGCAGACGGGTGATGCCGCACGCCCGCTCGGCCCGGGCCTGATTGCGGCGCGAACGCCGGATCAGCCGCCGCGCCCGGGACATCTGTGACCAGACTCCACTTCGCTGGACCGCTAGGTTGCGGCGCTGCCTGGGCCGCCGGGCTCGCCGTAGCGCACCGGCGTGGAATAGCGCTGATCCTCGTGGCTGGCCCAGTACAGGTCCCGTAGCTGTCGCGTCAGGGGTCCCGGCGCGCCCGTGCCGACTGGCTTGCCGCCGATGGCGGTCACCGGCATGACTCCGCCAGCTGTGGAGGTGACCAGGACCTCGGTCGCCCGGCGCAGCTCATCATCGCTCAGTCGGCCCTCTTCCACCGGCAGGCCCGCCTGCCGGGCCAGCTCGATGACCGAGCGCCGGGTGATGCCCTGCAGCGTGCCGCTGCCCGGCGTCAGCCACCGCCCGTCCACGTGGGCGAACACGTTGTACCCGGGCCCCTCGGTTATCGCGCCGGACAGGTCACGGAGCACGACCAGCTCGTCGCCGTGGCTGTAAGCGTCCAGTAGGGCCAGGTCCAGGTCCAGCCAGTGATAGTTCTTGACCGACGGGTCCACGCTCTGCGGCGGAATGCGAACGACCTGGCTGATCCTCAGGCTCGCGCCGGTCGCCTGCCGGTCCGGGCTGCTGATCCAGACGAAGGGCACGGCGAAGCAGTAGAACGTGTTCCGTGCGGTACGCAGATCTCGGCTGCCTGCCGCCGTCCGGCCGCGCGTGCACGTCATCGATACGTACGCGTCGCGCAGTCCTGCATGGCGCACGCAGCCGTGCAACACGGCTTCGATCGCGGCGCGGCTGTGCCCGGGGTCAAGCTTCAGCCGGGCGAGGCTCGCGCTGAATCGGTCGAGATGCGCATCCAGCCGGTAAAACCGCCCGCGCCAGACGTGCACCACGTCGTAGGTGCAGTCCGAGCGGGTCACACCCAGATCCAGGACCGAGATTTTCGCCTCCTCGATCGGGCAGTATCGCCCGTCGATCCAGGCCGCCCCGGCCCGCCACGGTGCCTGCTCCGCGGCGGCATCCGATTCTTTCACCGTTACCTCCCGCGATCTTCTGACGCGCTGACCTGCTGGCGCCGGGCCCGCCAGCGGTGCGCATCGTGAGCGCGGCCGTTCGGATGCTGGGTCGGCGGGGAAGGACCAGAGGCGTGAGCGTGCAGCTGAACCACACCATCGTCTCTTGCCGCGACCAGCAACGGTCGGCAGCGTTCCTTTCCGGGATCCTCGGGTTGCCGCCAGCCAGCCGCTTTGGGCGGTTTCTCGTGGTCGAGGCGGACAACGGGGTCTCGCTCGACTTCGCCCAGACCAGCGGGCCGATCACCGCGCAGCACTACGCGTTCCTGGTCGGCGAGAAGGAGTTTGACGCTGCCTTTGACCGTATCCGCGAACAGGACCTGCCCTACTGGGCAGATCCCGGCCGGACGCAGCCCGGAATCCTGAATCACCGCGATGGCGGCCGCGGCCTGTACTTCGAGGACCCCGACGGTCACCTGCTCGAGATCATCACCCGGCCCTACGGCAGCGGCGGCTAGCCTAGGGCCGTCACCACAGAGCGGCTCTGTGGTGAAGGAACGAGCCCGCGAGGAAGCGGCGCGAGCGCCGTAGAGGGGAGAGCCGTGGACCGCGTCGAGCTGAGCGCCATACAGCAGCCGCTGAAGGACGCCTACCGAGCAGACCCCCAGCAGGCAGTGATCACCTTGCGAGCAGAAGGCCGGCTCGATGAACAGGCGATTGCCTGCTCGGTGGCCACCGGCCAGGCGCTGGCCGTGGCGGGCTTGCACCCGGCGACCGGCGGCGACGGTACGCTGGCCTGCTCGGGAGACATGCTGCTGCAGGCCCTGTCGGCGTGCGCGGGCGTCACGCTGCGAGCGGTGGCCACCTCGCTGCAGATCGATGTAGCCGGGGGGACCGTTACCGCCGAGGGTGAACTGGATGTCCGCGGGACCCTGGCCGTCAGCAAGGATGCGCCCGTGGGGTTCCGGTCTATCCGGCTGCGCTTCGACCTGGTCACCGATGCCGATCCCGAGCAGGTCGAGACGCTGCTCCGTCTCACCGAACGCTACTGCGTCGTTTACCAGACCCTGGCTAACCCCGCTCAGCTGACCATTTCGGTCAGCGGCGCCGACCAGGCCCGTTCGGCCGGGTGATCGGCTCCGGGCCGCGGCTCATTCTCTCCTGAGCAACGCGTGAGACGTACCTTCGGCTAGCGCGGCGGGAGCCTTGACGGCCAAGTCGCCGAGCCGGACGGTGCCCGGCACGACCACGCGCGTGTTCATCCCGCGGAGCCGCAGCTGGCGGCCGACACGGGAGTTGACAAAGCGCATGGCCTCAGCGCCGAAGCGCTCGACGAACTTCGCGCAGCCCAGATGCGGGACGTCGCTGACCTGCAACACCGCCTGGCCCACCGCCAGCAGGCTGCCCGCCGGGAGGTTATCGAGGCTGAGGTCGAGGTCGAGGTAGAGCTGATCACCGGCCAGCGGCATCCGGTCGGTCCCGTCGGCGACGAGCTCAGCCGCCCGCGCGTTCATCACCGTCACCTGCCGCTGCGGGTCGGCCGACCCGTCCGGCGTGCCGGTGCTGCCGCGGCTGAGCCAGTTGTCTCCGCCGAGCCCGGCGACCTGATCGAGCACCGCCTCGGTCGGCAGGTCTCGCTCGCCGACAGACGGGCGGCGGACGACCAGGACGAGCTGGCCGCCGTCCCGCGGGGAATGGCGGATCCAGTCCAGCCCGGCCACCAGACGCTCATGCGACAAATGCTCCACAGCCCGATTTTCGCCGCCCGCCGGCGTCTTGGCGAATAGGTTTCCCGCGGCTCGATCCCGGCGCCCGTCCAGCCGCACCAGGCCGGCGGTGAGCGTGACGCCCCATCCGGGCCGCCTCTCCGGGCGGCATCCGCGCTAGGGTCGGCGGACGAAGAAGCGCGGAGCGTGGAGGGATCGTGGACCAGCGGTTTGACACCATGCAACTGCCAGCCGTGCCCGATGTCGTCGCGCCGGACGGCTCGGACGTGCGGGTCCTGCTTCGGCTCGGTCGCGGCGGGCTGGCGCATTTCCAGCTCGGAGCCGGGCGGGTCTCCCGGGCAGTGGCTCACCATTCCGTCGATGAGATCTGGTACGTGCTGCGCGGGGAAGGCCGGATGTGGCGGCGCCAGGCCGAGCGCGAGGAAACCGTTCCCCTGCTGCCCGGCACCTGCGTGACCATTCCCGCGGGCACGCATTTCCAGTTCCGCGCGGCGATCAGCGGTCCGCTCGCCGCGATAGGCGTGACGATGCCGCCCTGGCCGGGCCCGGACGAGGCGTACGAGGTCTCTGGCGTATGGGCCGCGGATCCCGGCGGTACGCCCGCCTGAACGCAACGCGGCCGGGCCTGATCATCACCCCAAGAAGGGGACTGAAGCAGTAGGGCGGACACTGGTATCCATGCGCTACCTGAGCATCGGCACCGACCAGAAGGCCGCGAAGATTTCCAGGATCGGGCTGGGCGCCTGGCAATTCGGCTCGCGGGAGTGGGGATACGGCCAGTCGTACGCGGAACAGGGGGCGCGTGCCATCGTGCGCCGGGCCCTGGAGCTGGGAGTCACGCTGTTCGACACCGCAGAGATCTACGGTTTCGGGCGCAGCGAGCGGATCCTCGGCGAGGCGATCGGCGAGGATCGGGAGTCGGTCTTCCTGGCCACGAAGATCTTCCCGCTCCTGCCGGTTGCCCCGGTCGTAGAGCAGCGCGCCGTGGCCAGCGCGAATCGGCTCGGCACCCGTCACATTGACCTGTACCAGGTGCACCAGCCCAATCCGGTGGTCCGGGACGGGACGATCATGCGCGGCATGCGCGCGCTGCAGCGGGTCGGGCTCGTCGGCGAAGTCGGCGTCAGCAACTACTCCCTGGAACGCTGGCGCGCCGCCGAGGCAGCGCTCGGCAGCCGGGTGCTTAGCAACCAGGTCTTGTACAACCTGGTCGCCCGGTCACCCGAGCGCGACCTGCTCCCGTTCGCCGAATCGGACGGCCGCGTCGTCATTGCCTACAGCCCGCTCGCCCAGGGACTGCTCTCGGGCAAGTATCACCGGGACAACCGGCCGGCGAACCGGGTCCGGACCGCCAACCCGCTGTTCCTCCCGGAAAACCTCGAGCGCGCAGGCGACCTGATCGCCATCCTGCGTGAGGTGGCGGACGCGCATTCCGCTACGCCCGCGCAGATCGCCCTGGCCTGGGTCATCCACCGCCCGGCGGTAGTCGCGATACCGGGCGCGTCAAACGTCGAGCAGCTCGAGAGCAACGTCGCCGCCGCCAGCATCGAACTCACCGACGATCAGTACCAGGCCCTGAGCGCGGCATCAGCCAGGTTCCGCCCCATCACCGGGCCGTCAGCTCTTCCCCACCTGCTCCGGGCCCGCTTCAGCTAGCGGGAACCCGCCGTTCGGCTCAGCCGACTCCGGAGGCCCGCCGACTGGCTCGCCTGGCAACCACGCGATGAGCCGCGCCCGCGGCCGTGTCCCGGGTCGTTGCTCCCTGGACACGGCCTGCCCTCGGGGGTTACATGACACGTATCAAGAACCGAGGAGAGCGTGCATGAAACTGCGCGCGCTGGCCGTCGTGATCGCGGTGGCCGGCGCGGCGGCCGCTGGCGGGTGCTCATCGGCGTCGACCACCAGCCATCCGCCTGCGGCCAGCGGCGGACCGGCCGGTTACTGGACGCGGTCCCGTCTGCTGGCCTCGACGCCGTGGCGGGAACCCCAGTACCAGCCGGCACCGTCGGCCTCCGCGCATCTATCCCCGCCGGGGGCGCGCGTCGGGGCGCTGTTCGAACATGACGCCAGCGGCAACCATTTCTGCACGGCCAGCGTGGTGACCAGCCCGGGACGGGACCTGCTGATCACGGCAGCGCACTGCATCAACGGCGGCAAGGGCGGCGGATACCGCCAGGACGTCGTGTTCATCCCCGGCTACCGGGATGGCCAGGCGCCTTACGGCATCTGGACACCCGCTCGGCTGGTCGTCGCGCCGCAGTGGATGAACTCCTCCGACCCGGACTTTGACGTCGGCTTCGTCGTACTCGAGCCTGACGACGGGAAGAACATCGAAGACGTGCTGGGTGCCGACCAGCTCGGCATCGACCCCGGATACCGGAACCAGGTCCGGGTCACCGGCTACCCGGCCAGCGCCGATGCCCCGATTACCTGCACCGGCTGGACATCCCAGCAGAGCCCGTCCCAGCTGCGGTTCGAGTGCGACGGGTTCACCGGCGGTACCAGCGGCAGCCCCTGGATCACCGACGTCGACCCGCAGACGGAAACCGGCACCATCGTGGGAGTTATCGGCGGCTACCAGGAAGGCGGCGACACCGCGGCCATCTCCTACAGCCCGTACCTGGGTGAGCAGGTGGAGCAGCTATACCACCAGGCAGCCGCGGACGAGGCTGCCCAGGCGGGCTAGCGGTGCCCAGCCCGGCACGATCCCAGCTGAGCCACGCGTCCGGGCCGGTCGGCATGCGCGCCCTCAGACCGTAGCGCGCTTTCCCTGCCGCAGTAGGTGACCGCTACACGGGCGTGGGCAGGCTGCCGCCGGCGTTCAAGCCGAACACGATATTCCACGGGCGCAGCTCGGCGTTCAAGGTTCCGTTGCCGACGGCCGGATCCATGTCCAGCAGCTCGTTGGCTTCCGCCTCGCTATTGACCTCGAAGACGGCGACCTCGGTCTTTCCATCGCTGGAATATGAGACCTGGAGCAGCGTGTTGGCTGCCCGCAGCTTTTGCAGGTATTCGTTATGCGGACTGAGAGATAGCTGATCGGCGGGCGTGGCTGCGATCCAGGCCGGTCCGGGGGTGTAGATGATGGCGTACTGCATGGTTGAATGTTCTCCCGGCTGCTCTACTGAATCATGCGAAGCTTGCTCATCATCGGCTGGCTGGCAGCGCCCGACCAGGTGGGATTCAGCACCCCGTACCAGTCCCGCTGGCTGGGGTCGCGCCCGGGAGCCTCGGACTGCGTGCCGTTGAGCGCCCAGTAACACCAGTTGATGCCGTAGTCCTTGATGTACTGCACCAGATAGCTGAACCAATTCCCCTGCGCGTTCACCTTGTTCACGTCGGTATAATCTTTCTTGGGCGTCTTGTCGTGCGGCTTGTAGCCGTTGACCGTGCCGAACTCGCCCAGCCACACCGGCGCTATTTCGTGCCGGGCAACATAACCCCAGGTCTCATTCCAGACGCGCTGGCAGGCGTCCGGGGTTGACGCCGTTGTGCCGAGATGACACCAGGCCAGGCCACTGCAGAGGTCCGGCCCGTAGTCATGCGCCGAGTACACCAGCCGGTTGGGCACCCTGAGGGCGAGAGGTCGAGGTGCGCGCCGCCCGCCTCCGGCTTTGCCGACGCCGGCTAGATTCCCGCCCGGCCAGTAGAGGTAGCCGGAGCCGTTGAAGATAGGCCCGGCCGGATCGTGGCGGACGCCCTCGGCGAAGATCAGCAAGTTAGGGTTGAGGCTCAAGATGTAGTTACCGGCGCTTTCTGCCGCCGGAACCCAATCCCGCGGATGGCCCTTCGCCTTCGGATTTCCGTATCCCCACAGGGACCCGCCGTTTCGCGGCCATGCAGAAGAGTCGGGCGGGGGAGATCCCGGCTCGTTGCGCAGGTCACAGCCGATGATCGTCGGATCGTTCCGGTAGCGCCTGACCAGCATCCCCCACGTGCTGAGCCAGGCCGACTGTGGATACCGCTGTGTGTACCACAAGCCGTTGCCCTCACTGCTCCAGGCTGCCTCGGAGCGGTGGTTGTCGAGAACGACTTTTAGCCTGTACCTGCCGGCCGCCGCGATCACCGCGTCCATGATCTGGAGCACAGTCCGCCCCCGCAAGCTGGGGTTAGCTTCGAGATAGTTATAGATTCGCGGATTGGACCGGACGGCCTGTATGGAGTACGGGAGCCGGATGTGGTTGAAGCCCAGATTCCGGACCTGCCGGCAGATGTAGTCCAGCGTCCGGTAGTTCAGCCCGCCGGGCACCATGCTATTGCAGTCGAAACCGTACCAGCTGACTCCTGCCAGGCGCACCGGCTTATTTTTGGCATCGAGAATTCGCGCGCCTCGGGTGTGGAGATATCCTGCTGGCAGCGGTGCAGCTACAGCTTCCGCCGGGTCGAAGGATGCTGTGCCCAGTGTTAGCGCCGCAACGCCCAGGCCCGCCTCTCCTAGAAGACGCCGCCGTGTAATGCCCCGCATACGGTGTCCTGCAGGACCTTGCCGTCCATACCTACCTCATCCGCGTTGCCGCTGGGATTTCGATACTCGGCTCTATGAGTTCGCCTCCAAAAGGCCTGATCCGCCCCTGAAAACAGGCGAAGGGGACTGAATGCACAGCAAAGATAGCAGTCGGCGCGCCGCCGAAGAAACACCGACGCGCCGTCCTCGCGCTGCGGCCGGCTGACAAGAAGATGCGGCCCTAAAGGAGACCGCTTAGATCACTGCTGGCTTACACGGTTCGGGCCTCAGGCCAACACGGCAAGTGATCAAGCGGCGCTTCTCACCTTTCGCGGGCTAGAACCCCGCACGGATCCGAGACCACGCATCCGGGTCCTTCCTCAGATGCGGGCCGCCGCCCGCGAGAACGCAACCAGCATTGACGGATGATATTCCAAACAATCCTGGGAAGCCATTTCGACACGCACTCACATCGGGGCATCTGCGTATGGTCACCAATGCGCCCGGCGCCCATCTGGCCGCTAGCGCCATCACGGGTTACCCGGCTGGAGCAATGCTCGGACAGGTGAGGAAGCGCCACCCGATCATGGTGATTCGCGGAACACGCAGGCGGCTCATCGGGCCAGCGCGGCCAGCAGGGCGGGCGGGTCGTAGCCGCCGCGGAGCACGACACCGCCTATGAACAGGGTGGGGGTGCCGAGCACCTGGCCCGAGGCCAGGCCGCTATCGACATCGCGGCGGATTCGGTCGGCCACCGCGCCGCCGGCCCGGTCCCGGTCGAACTCCGCCACGTCCAGGCCGAGCCCGGCGGCGTATCTGCGCAGGTCCGCGTCTTCGAGTGCCTTCTGCCGGTGGAACAGCAGCTCGTGCATGTCCCAGAACCGGCCCTGGCGCGCAGCGGCCTCGGCCGCAGCCGCCGCGGCGAGGGCGTGCGGGTGGATGCCGGTCAGCGGGAAGTGCCGGAACGCGAACCGCATGGTCCCGCCGAGCTGGCGTTCGACCTGCTCGATCGCGTGGAACGCCTGCCGCGAGTAGGGGCACTCGTAATCGCCGTACTCGATGATCAGCGGGCCGACGGGCGAGCCGCGGACGTGATCGGCCTTTTCTTCCAGCGGCGCCAGGGTCAGCTGGTCGTCCGGCGGTGCGTTAAGAGTCATAGGGCCATCTCCTGGTGGCGGAGCGGATCCGGCTGGCCCCGGCGGTTTAGTAGCCGACCTGCTGCCGGATGAGGACGACGTGGATGCGGCCGGGCAGTTCGGTGTGGATCTCCAGGACCTTCCCGACCTGGCTGTGCTGCCCGTAGGCGGCCTGCGCGCGGGCGTCTTCCAGCGGCAGGCTGTGGCTGTAGATCCGCTCATGCGCCGCGGCCAGCGTGGGCACCAGCTTTTGCGCGCCGACCACCAAGATGACGTTGGCCGCGCCCCAGGCGTAGGAGGCCAGTTGGCTGCCCGACGCCGACGCGATCACCAGGGTGCCGTCGGCGGTGACCGCGTGCACGCTGCCGAGGGCGTAGTCGGGCTGGCCGCCGATCGCCTTCATCTCCTGCGCCTGGGTCGCGAAGTCGAGCGCGAACATCTTGTTCCGCGCCGACTCCCACCGGCCGGCGCCGTCGTTGATCGCGTCCGCGATCCCGGTCTGCTCCAGGGTCACCGAGGCGTTGGTCATCACCGATGAGCCCTCCGGGATGCGGGCCAGTACCGCCTGGCGGGCGGCATCGAGATCACCGACGACCTCGACGCTGAAACCGTGCTCCTCCAGCGCCGTCACGGTCGCGTTGAGCGCCGCCTCATCGGGCAGCGTGGTGAAGCGGTCAGGGATGGCAGTCGTGCTCACTGCTGGTCCTCCTTGATGCAGCTCGCGCCGGGAGCCGAGGGTCCCCGGAATCTGGCTGGATAACTGAATGCGCCCGAAGCTACTGACCACCAAGGTGAGCGGCTGCCACCCGATTCCGGTGATTTTGCGGGCCAGTAGACGCGGCCGCCAGGCAAGGTGGGCGGCCGCGGCCAGCGTGATGCGACCCGGGCTCAAGATCTGGGCCGGGCCGCTACCGGAAAGTCATTCCCCGGGCACCGCCCAGACGGGCATCGCCGGGACGGCACACGCCTGATGGTCGTTCTGCCCGGTGCCGTGACCCGGACAGGGGCCCCGCGGCGGGCCGGGGAATCACCTGGATCAAGCGACGACCGCTCACCTGCCCGGTTACGAAACTGCAAGGGCGATCTCGGCGTCAGACGCCGACGCAGAAGCCGAGCAAGACGTGTTAGCAAGGAAACGGAGTGATCGTCATGGCTGAAGCCACGGTTGCCGATGTCGGTCAGGACCGACGGCGCTGGGTGCTGCTGTGGGTGATCGGCCTGGCGCAGCTGATGGTGGTGCTGGACCTGACGGTGATGAATATCGCGTTGCCGTCGGCGCAGCATGCGCTTCATTTCTCGACGGCGGAC
>JASHVM010000509.1:0-7596 GCA_030044595.1 Streptosporangiaceae bacterium | reverse complement strand
CCGGAAGAACCTGTTCATGACCTCTGCCTGCCCGCAGTCACGCCACAGCGGGTAAAACCAGTCGCGGAACCAGCGGGTCCTCCGGCGAGGGAAATCGTCGGTATTGCCGGCGAACCGGCGGTAGACGCCCTTGGCCTCGCGGTCCAGGCCCAGCGCCGCGTAAAGGTCATAGATGTAAAACTCGGCCCACTTGCTGTCACCCCAGATCTCGTACGCCGGTGAGCCGTGGGCGCCGTTGTTGGCGCTCTCCACCGAATGTCCGATCTCGTGAGCGGGCAGCTCGCGAGCGAGGGTGTTTGCCTCCCGCCAGTTGTCCAGCCCGCAGTCGCTGACGTTGCGGTAATCGTGGACCGGGCTGAAGTAGTAGCCCGCATGGCCGCCGCCGTGCCGCCCGGCGTGGTGGATGGAGTAGACGCGCGGGTCGGACCCGAACCCGTCGCCGTAGGCTGCCTTGGAGTACTGCCAGGTCACGTTGATGAACCGGGGCAGCCACCGGATCTCAGAGCGGCGCACGTCGGGGTCCACGTAGATCACGCAGTGCTCGTCGCTGTGGTATAGCCGGAGCAGCTGGCGGTGGTCGAACCAGTGCTCCTGCCAGGTAGCAGGCGGGTCTGCCAGCTGGCGCTCCGGCTGTGCCTCCACCAGGTCCTCCCACCTCTCCGGGCACTGCCCGGCGAGTTTTCGTCGAGCCGTCACCAACGCGATCGTATGGCCAGTGAGCTCGCCTGCCGTACCTCAGCATCTGCAACGGCGTGGCGGGAGGTACCCGCCGGCCGCGGCCAACTGCATCCGGGCCTGCACCGAAATCGCGGATCGGCGCCGGCGGTGCACCGCAGGGACGGCGATGATCCAGGCCGGCAAAACGGGGAAGCCGAAACCGCGACGTGCGTGACCATCGGCCCGGCGCTCCCCGGTCACCGGGGGTGCGTGCTGATCGAGATGCCGGAACCGCTCCCGCGCGAGTAGACCGACACGCTCACGCCCTCGTTGCTGCGGTATGCGGCGAGACTCGCGTGGTAGGCACTCATCGAGGAAGACGTCACGTGCCACCCGCCGGTGGCCAGGGCGTTCCGGTAGAACGCGCCGATTTTGCTGACCGAATCGGGCGACGTGAGCACGATGGAGTACGCAGACTTGCTTACCACGGTCGACGGCTGGTAGTCGGGCAGCTTGCCTGCTGACGACGAGTCGGCGGGCCGACTGGCCGGCGCGCTGGGGGCCGCCGTCGGTTTGCTCGCCGCGGGGGCCGGGCTGGCCTGCGCGGTCTGGGTTACGGTCTTGGTCGGCGTGGCCGCCGGCGCTCCACCCGACGCGGCGCAGGCCGACAAACCCACTGCGGTCACTGCGACGGCGGCGGCCGCGAGTATCCGCGATCTCGCCTCCGGACCCTGTACGCTGCTGAACACTTCGTGCCTCCCTGTGCCATCTGGCCCGTACCCCTGCGGGCATCGGTGAGGCGACGGTAAGACCGAGCCGGCCGCGGTCGTATCCGGGGATCCACCAGTGACTGTCCCTAGTCACTGGGCTAGTGCCGTCCTACCATTGGCTTTATGCTGCTGGGGCGCGAAGCTGAGCAGCGTGTCGTCGAAGGGTTGCTGCAAAAGGCCCGCGGTGGCCGCAGCGCCGTGCTGGTGCTCCGCGGCGAGCCCGGCATCGGGAAGACCGCGCTCCTGGACTATGCCGAGCGCAGTGCCGGGGATATGACCGTACTGCGGTGCGCCGGGGTCGAGGCCGAGCACGAGTTCCCGTTCGCCGGCCTGCATCAGCTGCTGCGGCCCTGCCTGGGACTGCTGGACCGGCTGCCTGCCCCGCAGCAGGCCGCGCTGCGCGGTGCGTTCGGCCTGAGCTTCGACCCGGTTCAGAGCCCTTACCTGGTCTCGCTCGGGCTGCTCAGCGTGCTCGGTGAGGCGTGCGACGACGCGGCGTTGCTGTGCCTGATCGACGACGCACACTGGCTCGACCGGCCCTCGCAGGAGGCACTTGCGTTTGCCGGCCGCCGGCTCGAGGCGGAGCCTGTTGCGATGCTAATCGCCTCGCGGCAGCGGAGGGGACAGCGATTCGAGGCGGCCGGGTTTGCCGAGCTCGAGTTCGGCGGCCTGGACGATACAGCCGCTCGTGCCCTGCTCCAATCGCGGCTCAAGCGTCCGGTGGCGGACCAGATCGTGACGATGCTCGTCCGCTCCGCGCGCGGCAACCCGCTGGCGTTGCTGGAGCTGCCAACCAGCCTCACCGATCGCCAGCTCGACGGGACAGACCCGATCGCGGGGCCGCTGCCGGCGAAGGGAGCCGTCGAGGCATCGTTCCGTGCGCGGGTGAGCCAGCTATCAGCCGAAATCCGGCTGGCACTACTGCTCGCCGCGGCTGAGGAGAGCGGCGACATGCACACGCTCCAGCCGGCGCTTAAGCAATGCGGTGTGCCGATGGCCGCGTTCCAAGACGCCGAAGACGCGGGGCTGGTCCAGCAGGCCAATGGCGCAGTCGTCTTCCGCCATCCCCTGGTGCGTTCGGCGGTCTACCGGTGCGCCACCCGCGGCGAGCGGCAAGCCGCGCACCGGGTCCTAGCGGCGGTACTGGACGACCCGATTCGCGGCGCCTGGCACCGGGCGCTAGCAGCTGACCGCGCTGATGAGTCGATTGCCGCCGAACTGGACGCCGCAGGCGCGCAAGCCGTGCTCCGCGGCGCGAACGCGACCGCGGCGACCGCGTACGAGCGTGCCGCCGAGCTCAGCCAGCAGGCTCCCGGCCAGGCACGCCGACTCATCTCCGCCGCGCAGACCTCGCTCGCCGCTGGCTTCCTGGACACTGCGGTCACGCTCGCCGAGCGGGCACGGCCGCTAGTAACCGATCAGGCCGATGCCGCTGACCTCGAGGTCATCTGTGCCGCGGTCTGCTCCAAGCAGGGCTCGCCGGCGGATACGTTCACCATGCTCCGCAACGCCGCCACCGCCCTGGCCGAGCAGAAGCCGGAGCGAGCGCTGGAGATGATCGCGCTGATGGTCTTGACCGCTTCCGCGGGCGGGTGGGTGCCGCAGGGAATCACCGACGGCCGCGAAGTGATCGGTCGGGTCAGCGGCGGCGGCACCCTGCACGACTTCATGCGCGCGTTCCTGCACGGAGCAGGTGCCCTGCTCGATGCTGACACCTCGGCCGCCGCCGCCCTGTTCAACGAAGCGCTGCATATCGAAGCGAGCCTGGCAGCCAGCCCGCTGGCCACCATGATGGCCGGCCTGATCGGCATGTGGATCGCCGACTTCGCGCCGGCGCGGGACCGTTTCGCGCGCGTGGTGGCCCAGCGCCGGGCCGAAGGATCGCTTTCGGAGTTGGCGGGGGCGTTGTTCCTGCTCGCGGCGGGCGAGATGTGCGCCGGCCGCACCCAGGCCGGGTTCGACGCCTCCGCGGAAGGGCTCGAGCTCGTGCGCCAGCTCGGCTCGGCAAACGACGAGGCCGGTTATCTCGCCCTGCACGCCTGGATCACGGCGCTGCTGGGCCAGGAAGAAGAATGCCGGGAGTGCGCGGCGGCAGCGCGCCACCTGGGCCTGGCCGCTCGCGCCGGCTGGGCGGTCAGCGAAGCGCACCTCGCGCTCGGCGAGCTGGAACTTGGGCTGGGAAACGCGGCCGAGGCGATCGAGCACTTCGAGCAGGTCGATCCCGGCCCGTTCCCTCCCTCGTCACTGCTGGCCACCCCCGGGCTGATCGACGCGGCGCTGCGGCTCGGCGAGCCCGGGCGCGCACACGCCGCTCTTATCCGGTTCGCGGCCTGGGCGCCGGTGAGCCGGACCCCGCTGGTCGACGGGATGCTCGCGCGCTGCCGCGGGGTTCTGGCTGGCGACCGCCAGCAGGCCGATTCCTTCTTCGCCGAGGCGCTACGCCATCACGACCACAGGGTGCCGCCGTACGAGCGCGCGCGCACCCAGCTCGCCTACGGCGAGAGGCTACGCCGCGACCGGCTCAAGACCGAGGCGCGGATCCAGCTCCGGAATGCGCTTGACACCTTCGACGGCATCGGCACGCGCCTGTGGGCCGAGCGGGCGCGTGCCGAACTACGCGCCACCGGCGAAACGGTACGCAAGAGGGACAGCAGCACGCTCGAGACGCTCACGCCCCAGGAACGCAGGGTCGCCCGGCTTGTCGCCGACGGCGCCAGCAACAAAGACGTGGCGGCCCAGCTTTTCCTCAGCAGCCGAACGGTCGAGTATCACCTCGGAAAGATCTTCACTAAGCTCGGTGTCGCCTCGCGCGTCGAACTCGCCCGCCTGCCGCTCGAGCCCGCGCTCGCCGGGCAGAGCCCCTGACCCGCGGTGCCCGGCTGCGGGACACCCAGGGCCAGTCAGCGCTGCGAAGCCGTGCCCTCAAAGGCGAAGACGACAAGCACCGACATGAGGGTCGGGATCGGAGGATGCGCATGACGGACCCCAAGCGGCACGGCGGGCTGGCGGACGTGCTCGATGACCACCTGGCCGCGGAATTCGCGACCAGGGACTTGGACGCCACGATGGCGACCATGACCGACGACCCGTACCTCAATCATGTCCCGGTCCTGACCGGGGGGATCGGCCGGGAAGAGGTACGCAGGTTCTATGAACGGATCTTCATCGGCCACTGGCCGGCGGACACCACCATGGAGCGCGTCTCCCGGACCATCGGCACCGACCACGTAGTCGACGAGCTGGTGATGTCCTTCACCCACGAGATCGCCATGGACCATCTGCTTCCCGGCGTGCCGCCCACCGGGAAGCGGGTACGGCTGGCGGTGTGCGTGGTGGCCGGCTTCCGGGACGGCAAGCTCACACACGAGCACATCTACTGGGATCAAGCCTCGCTGCTGGTCCAGGTGGGGCTGCTGGACCCGGCAGGGCTGCCTGTCGTGGGAGCCGAGCAGGCCGAAAAGCTGCTCGCCCCGCGCGCCATCCCCGCCAATGCCCTGCTCGGCCCGGATTGGCCTGGTCTCGCCTGAAAGCGCATCGCCGGACTGGGTGATCCGCGCGGCCGCGCTCCGGGCAGCTGGCGTTAATGCCGAGCGTATGATGTCTTGGCAAGCGGTCTCGGTGCCTGCTTGCCGCAGGTAGCGCGCCTGGGCCGGGCTGGTGGGGCATGCCAGAATACGTCCTTGATCATCACCAAGAAGGCGAGCGCGAGCGGCTGGCGTTGATGTCGCGGCTGCTTGATCCGATGCACCGCGGCCAGCTCGAGCGGCTGGGCGTCGGGCCTGGGGCACGCACGCTCGAAGTCGGCTGCGGGAACGGCTCGGTGTCGGCCTGGCTGGCCGGGCGGATCAGGCCCGGCGGACGGGCAGTGGCGGTGGACCTGGACCTGTCGCTGGCCGACGCTGACGTCCCTGGGCTGGAACTTCGTCAAGCTGACATCGTGGCAGGGCCGGTCGAGCCGGGGGACTTTGATCTGGTGACGGCCCGCGCCGTGCTGCACCATGTCGCCGACGCTGACGCTGCTATGGCGAATCTGGTGGCCAGTGCGCGACCGGGCGGGGCAGTCCTGCTGATCGAGCCGGATTTCCTGCCGGTCAGTGTGGCCGAGCCGACTGAGGTCCGGGCGTTCTGGGAGGGATGGCTGGCCTGGTCGCGCGAGCAGGGAATCGACTACTTCATAGGTCGCCGGCTGCCGGCGATGCTCGCCAGGCTGGGATTGCGGGACATCCGGGCGACGGCGCAGACGGCGCACTATAACGGTGGCTCTGCCTGGGCCGTGTACTGGCGGCTGACGGTCATCGAGTTGCGCGCTAGCCTGTTGGCCTCGGGCAAGCTGGATGACCGGTTGATCGAGACGTTCCTGGCCGCGTGCGCCGATCCGGCGTGGTGGACGCAGACCATTGCCTTCACAGCCGCAGCCGGGCACGTGCCGGGTGAGTGAGAGGTCGGTTCCCTCAGACAGCCGCTCCGGCGACCCTCGCCAGCATGTTCGCGGCCCGCGGTAACGCCGGTTTCACGGGCTGCCCTCGCCTCCCGGCAGAGGTTCGCCGCTGAGCCATTGGATCCATCCGCCGGACGGGTGAGCGCGGGCCAGGAGACACCCGCGGTCGCCTGCCCCATCGAAGATGCGGGCTCCCAGCACGGCGAAGACTCCACCGTGCTGGTAGTCGCGGATCAGGCCCGGAGGAAGGGGCAGCCCCTGCACGCTGTCACGGCCCGACGGTCCTAGCGGGACTAGCGGATCAAGGGACAGCCACGTCACCGGACGGCCCCGTCCGGCCTGGGCGAGAATGCCGGCCAGCTGGAACCGCCGATCCTCCGGGAGGAATACGGCCATGTAGGCGTCAACGACGATAATGCGCTGCTGCCGGGGGATGTTGCCCAGCACGCCGGGGAGCACGTCAATGACGTCGCCCGCGATGACCGGTTCCGGGTGCCGCCGCGCGATGGTGACGGCCGCCGCCAGCCGGGACAGGGCCGTTGCCTCAGGTGGCGTGCAGGCCTGAAGCCACGCCCGGGCCGCAGGGTCTTCCAGCCCCACCGGATCAAGATCCACCCCCACCCTGGTGGCGATGCGCGGCAACTCGGCCGGCGGCGGGATGATCGGGCCGCGCACGTCACAGGCAAGACTCAACCCGGCCGCTGCCGGGCCGTACGTACCGGCACCCACGCGGTACTGGTAGCGGTCCAGCTGCAGCCCTAGCCCGGCCCCGGTGCCCAGATCCACCAGGGCCACCGGGTCGGAGGGTCCGCCGCTGGCCGCCGCGATGCCCAGCGCGATCTGGGTGCACCTTGCTACCTCGTTCATCTGGTACCGGTGGCTGCGGCAGACCTCGATGATGTCCTCCAGCCGCGCAGCACAGAACCGCCGGAACACCGGGAAGAACTCATCGTCGAACCGCGGCTGGGACCCGCCGGGTTCGGGGAAGTAGCTGGCCAGCGGTTCCGGCCGGTCGCGCCGCACCAAAAAGGCAACAGCCGCGCTGGCCAGCAGCGCGGGCAGCCGGTCAGGCGGCAGCACGGCCAGCTGCTCCAGGAGCTCGTCATCGGCCGCGATCGCCTCGAACAGCGCGGCGGTCAGGCGCCATGACCTGGGCGCCCCAGGCGATGACCAGCCACCAGCCACTTCCAGCGCCTGGGCGCGTACCTCATCCGGCCCGGACACGCTGGCACCGGCCTCGCACCCGCATCATCCGGCCAGGGTATGCAGACCTTGGCCGGTGGTCCAGGACAAGCTCGGCAGGATACCTGGGCCGGCTGAAGACACGTCGCCTGAAGCGCAATGCCGCGTCCGGGAAGGCATGCCTGGTACCCGAACTACCCACGGCGGGCGCGCTGGTCCGTGCTTCCGGGACGAGCCTCCCGGAGCGGGGTGATCAGGCGGGCGTTTCCTGGCGCCCTCCCCGCCGCCTGGCAAGATGAGCACGTAGTGCTGGTGGACCAGCCCAGATCACGCTACCCGTACTCGGCTGACGGCCGGATTGCTGTTCCTGCCGTGGCCGACTGGCTCGATCCGCTGCTCGGCTTGAGCTTTATGGCTGCCGTGACGACGACGATCGGGCTGGCGACGGGCGTGCTGCTGCTCCCCGAGCACAACCCGGTGGTCGCGGCCAAACAAGCTGCAACGCTAGACGTGCTCTGTGGAGGGCGGCTCACACTGGGCGTAGGCATC
>JASHVM010000508.1:0-4638 GCA_030044595.1 Streptosporangiaceae bacterium | reverse complement strand
GGGGAAGGGCTACCGCCATCCCTGCTGGCCGACCTGATGAGCCAGATCCACTGCGATGCAGTGGTTTTCGTTGGCTTCGACAGCGGGCGGCAAGAGCACTGGTTTGTCCAGGAAGTCCCGTCCACCCACGGGTCGGAGGACTTGGAGCGGGCGTACTGGCAACATTACCGGGATAGCCAGTTCGACAGCTACCCTATCCAAACCGGCGACCTGCGCAGTGTGATCAAGCCCGCCGACTTCTACTCGGCCCGGCAATGGCATTCCACCGCTATGTACACGGATTTCGACCGGCTGATGGGGATCAAGCACTGTCTCATGCTGTGCCTGCCCGAAGCGCCGCCGCCAACCGCCGGGCCCGGGCGGTACGTGCGGCTAACCTTGGACCGCAGGTCGGGGCCGGACTTCTCCGAGCGCGACCGGGCGGTGCTCACGCTGCTACGCCCCCATCTGCACCAGACCTACCTCGACGCCGAACGACGCCGCCACCCCATCCCCCAGCTCACGCCCCGGCACTGGGAACTGCTGCACCTGCTCGCCGCCGGGCACACCAACACCCAGATCGCCCGCCGCCTCGGCGTGACCGAGGGAACCGTGCGCACCCACCTCGAAAACATCTATGAAAGGCTGAATGTTTCTAGCCGAACCGCCGCCGTGACCCGCGCTTTCCCCTACCGGGCCGTGTAGGACTCTCGGGCTGGGCCATCTCCCCGGCAGACTGTGAATTGTTCACGTGCCACCATCTGGACGGCACACTGAGGTTTTCTCACCAAAATGACATGGCAATTTATCCTGGCCGGCCGCGCTTGCGGGCGCGGACGGCCAGGATGGTGGGGACGGTGCGATCACCGAACTCGGCTATGTGCTCCATAGTCAGTTCCGCGGTGATGAAGGCGTTGAGCAGTTCGGCCAGCGGGTGATGGCGCATTCCGACTCGTCGGCGGACGTAGATTCCCCACCACGGCGATTCTTGATGCCATCCACGCTGACGATAGGTGGAGTGCGCGAGAACCCCGCCGTCGTCCATCCATTGGACGTGAGGCCCGTTGAAGCAGGGATGGGCCCCGTAGAAGACCAGCACCCCACCGGGGGTCAGCACCCGCGCGGCCTCCGCCAGGACCGCTCCGAAGTCATCGACATCGGTCGAGATCCATACGGTCAGCACGGCTGGGAACGTGCCGTCGGCGAACGGCAGGGCGGCTCCGTCGCCTTGCACGATCCGGCGGCACCGGCCGTGGGCGATTCGCAGCTGGTCGGCTGAGCGGTCAAGCCCGATCACGGTCCGCCCGGTTGAAGCCAGAGCGCTGAAATAGTGGCCGCAGCCGCAGCCCAGGTCAAGGCACAAACCCTTCCCCGGTCCGAGCAGATCGAGCACGTCAGCCGCGTTACGCGCCGCGTGCGGGTGGTTCCAGCCGTCATACCACTCGGCGTATCCGTCATAACGCGATCCCGTGAGCGGCATCGTGAACTCCCGCTAATGCTGGCTTCATGCCGAGGCTAGCTGCTCATCGGGTCTGCGGTACCGGCACTTCGTCGTAGGCGGAATCTGGCTGGCGCTTCAGGCAAGCATCTTGTGCTCGAACTGAGCCAAGACGAGGACGGCCTTGGCGATGTCCCCGATCTTGCCCGGGCTGAGCATCACCCGCTGCAGGGTGCGCCACCGCTGGGACATCAGCGCGGAGCCGCGTTCGCCCTGGTAACGCAGGGACCGCAGCAGAGCATTGCGGGTTTTAGTGTCGGGGTCGAGCTCCTTGATCCCGGCCAGTTTCCGGACCGGGACGTGCACGCCTGCCCCGGCGCCGTCGTACCCCGGATCGGCCAGCAACGGCAGGTCCGTCAGGTACGGCCGGGCCCGCGGCAGGACGAGCTCGCGGGCGGCGGTCAGGTCATGGGTGCTGCCCGGCACCACGTCCGAGACCCACAGCGGGACGCCGCGCGGCGCTGACAGCGCCTGGATGTTCCCGCCCGGATGATGGGCCTTGCCGGAATACCACCGGTCAATCTCCCGGCCCTTCCTGCTGATCTTCTTCTCCGCGCACCGGTCGGAGACGACGATGGTGCCGTCCAGGATCAGGTACGGCAGGCCCAGCTCTACGGCGTTCTCCAGCGCCTGGTGCAAGGAGGGCGCCTTCTCGGCAAGCACTTCGATGGCCTCGGCCAGGTACCGGTACGCGGTGGCCTGCGAGATCCCGGACCCGGTTCCCAGCCTGCGGATATCCGGCCGGTCCCGGAACCAGGCCAGCACGAAGACCGCTTGCCTGAAGCAGGTCAGCGCACGTGTCCCGCGCCGGGTGCCGATCTCGCGACGGCATGTCGCGCGGCCTGCTGTAACGGCGGGAAGCCCGGCAGGGTTCGGGAGGTCGAAGTGGGAGGTACAGGTGTCGTCACTCGTCTAGGGTGGGTGGCAAACCACCTGGGGGTGATCCATGGACGAGCCCTCTCCTGGCGGACCCGACGGCCGCCATCAGGCTGATGACTGGCCTGACGCGGATTGGTTTCGTCCGCAGAGCGCTCCGGAACGGGCGCGCGGCCGATGGAACGTAGCAGGTAAAGGCGGCCTTAGACGCCATCGCCCTGGTGATCGTCACCGCCATGATCCGGATCGGACTGTGGTTTTCGATCTCCGCGTACGCAAGCCGGGCCGGATCTGGGTGCTGATCACCGGTACGGCGTTCTTCGTCATCGACACGCTCCTCTTGGTGGACGGGTTCGCCAGGCCGGTGGCGGCCGGGTCCCGGGTCCTGGTGATTTTCGTCTGGCTCATCGGCCTGGCCGCCTTCGCGCTGCTGTGGCGGCGGACCTCGTCCAGGTTCGTCAAGCCAGAGTCCTATCCTGGCGGGGAACAGGGCTCACCCGGGCAGCGGTGACGCGATACTATTCTTGCTGTTAGCGCAGAGCCGACGAAGACAGACAGGCCTGCGAATCCGAACGTCAGGATCTGAAACTTGTTCTTTACTGCTTCCAAGCTTTCCGTTCGGGGCGAATTATATTCCGCAAGCAGAATTTCGACCTTCTTTTCATCGTTCAATCATGCCTCCCTCTGGTTACACCAAGGCCTTCGCTCCGCATCCAAGGAAGGCCCACATAAATGGGGTGCGTCGCCCGGTGCTATGCCGTTACGGCGGTCGCGCAACAGTGGCGAAACTGGCCTGACCCCGGTTGGTTGATCCAGGTCGAGTGAGAGTCTTGCCGCCCACGATGTGGGCAGGAAGGCTCGACAACACCATGGCAACGAGGAAGAGGCACACGCCGGAGCAGGTCGTCCGCAAGCTCGCGCAGGCCGACAGGATGCTGGGCCAGGGCAAGGACGTCGCTGAGGTCTGCCGGGAGCTGCAGGTCTCCGAGCAACGGATCGTCGGTTCAATGCCTTCAAATGACTCGGCGCACGCGCTGGTTGTCGGGCCGACGCCCCGCTACTGTGGCCTTATCGAGCCGTCGCAACAGGCGGCGGCCAAGGGGGGAGCCTCGGCGGCCGGTCCTCACCGGGCGCGCTGCGTCCCGCCCTGGGGAGGGAGCCAGTCGTGGCCGTTCTTGTTGAGGCAGTTTTCCCGGCCGCTATCACGATCGAGATTATCGACGCCGTCACCGACGAGATGGACGTCGACACCCATCTGCCAGCTGGCGGAATCGCACATGTCCACTACGAGAAGAACGGACGCGTTCACGGCGTCGATGTGTGGGAGTCGGCTGAGGACTTCCAGACATTCGTCGAGTCGACCCTGCAGGCAGCCATGGCAAAGGTTGCCGCAGCACGCGGCATCGACCTGTCACAAGCAGGCGAGCCCGAGTTTTCGATAACCGAAGTTCACCGGCTGGTTCACTAGCCGCTCTGCCTCAGCTCCAAACCCGGCGCCAGCAGGACGGCCCGGTCAGTTCTCGCGACGATCCTGGTCGCGATCAAACGGCGCAGCTAGCGCGGGCTTGGAACCCGCGAGCAGCGCACGGGAGCACTCTCGCAATACGTAGGTTAGTCTTTCCTGGCCAACAGCCTGGGGAAGCGGGACTGCCGGGCGTTATGCCTGGTTGTTGCGCGCTTCTCTCTGGGAGGTCCAGACTCGGGGCATGGGCTTGCCCACAGCGCGGCTGAGGGAACGTGGCTGGATGCTTTAAGGCGGGGGGCCAGGCGGACTGGCAGCGCCGAAAAGCCGAACGGCGCGCCTAGGGAAAACGTCTTGACCTCGATCCAGATGATGCCGTATGGCCCGAGCACAACCAGGTCGGGCATTCCGCGAGATCCCCTGCACCGGACGCTGGTCATGCAGGAGCGGGATAACAGGCCGCGGACCGGGTTGTCAGGAATTGCCGCCGCTGCTGTTTCCGTCATGCCCTGCTTCCGGCCACCCGGCAGCAGCCTGGACGTGTACCTTACTGCGATCATGCGCGCCGTGGTGATGGCCGCTCCCATCACCAGTGTCCAGGCGATGGCGCGGCCCAGCGGGGCCTCCTGGTCGTCAGGACCCTGCGGTGGCGCCTGGCCGGTTGCCTGCTTCCAGACGAGCTGGAGTCCCTTGTAAGCGCCCGCCGCCGCGGCCATCCCGGCAGCCTGTTTCAGCGTCCGGTTGGCCCGGCTATCGGAACTGTCACCCGCCATCGTCGTCTCCCGGCTAGCTGCCCTGAACCAGGGGAATCCGCAGTGTCGTT
>JASHVM010000507.1:0-11134 GCA_030044595.1 Streptosporangiaceae bacterium | reverse complement strand
GCCCTGGTTTTTTGGGCCGAACGGACCGGGGTTTCACGCGCCCTGCTGCTGATCCACGGCCTGGCGGATGACAACGTGGTGGTCGCGCACACGCTGCGGCTGTCCGCGGCGCTGCTGGCCGCCGGGTACCCGCACTCGGTGCTGCCGCTGTCCGGCGTCACCCACATGGCCTCGCAGGAGACGGTCGCGGAGAACCTCCTGAAACTGCAGCTTGATTTCCTCCGCCGCGCCCTCGGCGTTCCGGAACCCGCCCGTTGACGCAAGCCCCCGGGTGCTTATCGTGGGGAGAAACGCTCGATGGGAGCTGCCATGAGACTGCGGGCGCGTCGCCGGACCCTGGTGCTGTGGAGCTCATCCCCGGTCCCGGCCGGCCGGTCCCGGGGTCGCGGCGGCACGCGGCCGCGACGGGTCAGGCGGATCCGCCGGTGGCTTCGGACCGGCGCGCTGCTGACGGTCCTCGGCGCGCTGCGAGTCGCCCGCGCCGCGCGGGGCCGCTGGGAGCCGGTGTGCCTCGCGGCCGGCAGCCTGCTCACGGTGATCGGCTTCCTGCTGCCCGCGGTCGGGGTCTTTTACCTGGGATTGCTGGTCCTCATCGTGACCCTGGTCAAGGGAATAGCGAAGAAGGGCCGGGACGCGGGCCTGTCGGCGCAATGGCGCTGATGCGGCCCTCGCCATTAAGGCGCCGCGCCGCACGGGGACTGTGTAGCCAGGGTCACATTCAGGATGGGACCTCGGTCACTTCTTTCGCGCGCGGACTGGAATAAGTTTTGGACATCAGACACGCGCGGAGCCGGCCCGGTGCCGGTGTGCGCCGCGTGGCGTTACGCTTACGCTCGAAAGCAGCGAGGACGCTGAGCATGACACAGGCACCAGAAGCGCCGGCCAGGACCCGGGCGCAGATCTCCGAACGCACGTTCCGCACGGACCACTGGTGGGAGCAGCCGCGGATCGTCGCGGCCGGGCTCACGATCTGGGTCGTTTACGCGACGGTGCGCGTTTTCACGGGTCACTGGTATTACGTCCCCCAGTACCACTACCTGACGCCGTTCTACTCGCCGTGCGTGAGCGGCGAATGCGTGCCGGGCTCGAGCACCCTGGGCCAGTGGTGGCCGGCGGTGCCGCCGATCATCCCGTACGCGATCGTGTCGCTGGTCTTCGTGCTGGGCTTCCGGCTGACGTGCTACTACTACCGGCGGGCGTACTACCGGGCGTTCTGGCGGGCGCCCGCGGCGTGCGCGGTGCGCGAGCCGCACGCCCGGTACACCGGCGAGACCAGGTTCCCGCTGATCCTGCAGAACATTCACCGCTACTTCTTCTACGCGGCCGTGCTGGTCGGGATCTTGCTCACGTACGACGTGACGCAGGCGTTCCGCGGGCCGAACGGGGACTTCGGGTTCGGCCTCGGTTCGCTGATCATGCTGGCCAACGTGATCCTGCTGTGGTGCTACGCGCTGGGCTGCCACTCGTGCCGGCACATCACCGCCGGGCGGCTGAAGAACTTCTCCAGGCACCCGATCCGGTACTGGGCCTGGACCAAGGTCTCGTGGCTGAACGCGCGGCACCTGCAGTTCGCCTGGATCACGCTCGGCACGCTGATGCTGACCGACTTTTACATCCTCCTGTTGGCGGCCGGGGTCTTCTCCGACCCGAGAATCTTCAATTAACCGAACGGGCAGTGGTATGAGCGACGCAGAGATGAACAGCGACGCAGCGGCCGGGAGCGGCGCGGTGGCGACCCGCGACGCGGTACCGGCCGACAACATCGACCGGTACGTCTACGACGTGGTGGTCATCGGCGCGGGCGGCTCCGGGCTGCGCGCGGCGATCGAGGCCCGGCTACGCGGGAAGAAGACCGCGGTCATCTCCAAGTCCCTGTTCGGCAAGGCGCACACGGTCATGGCCGAGGGCGGCTGCGCCGCCGCCATGGGCAACGCCAACCCGCACGACAACTGGCAGGTGCACTTCCGCGACACGATGCGCGGCGGCAAGTTCCTGAACAACTGGCGGATGGCCGAGCTGCACGCCAAGGAGGCGCCGGACCGGGTCTGGGAACTGGAGGCCTGGGGCGCGCTGTTCGACCGGACCAAGGACGGCAAGATCAGCCAGCGGAACTTCGGCGGGCACGAGTACCCGCGGCTGGCGCACGTCGGCGACCGGACCGGGCTGGAGATCATCCGCACCCTGCAGCAGGAGGTCGTCGCGCTGCAGCAGCAGGACGCGGCCGAATTCGGCGACCCGGAGGCGATGATCAAGGTCTTCGCGGAGACCACGATCACCGAGCTGATCCTGGAGAAGGCCAGCCCGGGCAGGCCCGGCAGGCCCAGGCGGCTGGCCGGGGCGTTCGGGTACTTCCGGGACACCGGACGGTTCGTCCTGTTCGAGACGTCGGCGGTGGTGCTGGCCACCGGCGGGATCGGCAAGACCTACAAGGTCACCTCGAACTCCTGGGAGTACACCGGTGACGGGCACGCGCTGGCGCTGCGCGCCGGGGCCAAGCTGCTGAACATGGAGTTCGTGCAGCTGCACCCGACCGGGATGGTGTGGCCGCCTTCGGTGCGCGGGCTGCTGGTCACCGAATCGGTGCGCGGCGACGGCGGCGTGCTGCGCAACTCCGAGGGCAAGCGGTTCATGTTCGACTACGTGCCGGACGTGTTCCGGCCCCAGTACGCGGACACCGAGGCTGAAGCCGACCGCTGGTACGCCGACCCGGACCACAACCGGCGCCCGCCGGAACTGCTCCCCCGCGACGAGGTGGCGCGCTCGATCAACTCCGAGATCAAGGCGGGCCGCGGGTCGCCGCACGGCGGGGTGTTCCTCGACGTGTCGACCCGGCTGCCCGCCGACGAGATCCTGCGCCGGCTGCCGTCGATGTACCACCAGTTCAAGGAGCTGGCCGACGTCGACATCACCAAGGAGCCGATGGAGATCGGGCCGACCGCCCACTACGTGATGGGCGGCGTCGAGGTGGACCCGGACACCGGGGCCGCCTCGGTGCCCGGCCTGTTCGCGGTCGGCGAGGTGTCGGGCGGCATGCACGGGTCCAACCGGCTCGGCGGGAACTCACTGTCTGACCTGCTGGTATTCGGCCGGCGAGTGGGACTCGGCGCCGCCAGGTACGCGTCCTCGCTGGCGGCCCCGCCCGCCGTGCCGGCCGCGGCGCTGGCGGCGGCCGCGGCGACGGCCCTCGAGCCGCTGCAGCGGTCCGGCGGCGAGAGCCCCTACGCTATCCACGCCGAGCTGCAGACGATCATGAACGACCTGGTCGGGCTCATCCGCCGGGAACCGGAGCTGAAGACCGCGCTGGTCGAGCTCGACAAGCTGCGGGCCCGGGCTGCGCAGGTGTCCGCACCCGGCGAGCGGGCCTACAACCCGGGCTGGCACCTGGCCCTCGACCTGCGGAACATGCTGGAGGTCGCGGAGTGCGTGGCCCAGTCCGCGCTGGAACGGCAGGAATCGCGCGGCGGGCACACCAGGGAGGACTACCCGGGCATGTCGCCAGAATGGCGGAAGGTGAACCTGATCTGCTCGCTCGACGCCGACGGCCACGTGACCCTGCAGCGGCAGCCCATGGTGCCCATGCGCAAAGACCTGCTCGAGCTCTTCGACGTGAGCGAGCTGAAGAAGTACATGACCGAAGAGGAGCTGGCCGGCCTGCCCGGCGCGGCCGAGACCGCCGCGGAGGGAACACCGCCTTCCGAAGCCAGCGAAGCGCCCGCGAGGAAGGTAGGGAGATAGAGCGATGGGCAACAAGGCTGCGCTGCGGGTCTGGCGCGGGGACGCGGGCACCGGAGAGCTCACCGACTACCAGGTCGAGGTCAACGAGGGCGAGGTCGTGCTGGACGTGCTGCACCGTCTGCAGGCGACCCAGGCCAGCGACCTGGCCATCCGGTGGAACTGCAAGGCCGGGAAGTGCGGGTCCTGCTCGATGGAGATCAACGGGCGGCCGCGGCTGGCCTGCATGACCCGGATGTCGACTTTCGAGCCGGACGAGACGCTGACGATCACGCCGATGCGGACCTTCCCCGTGATCAGGGACCTGGTCACCGACGTGTCGTTCAACTACGCCAAGGCGCGGGAAATCCCGTCGTTCGCTCCCCCGCCGTCGGTGGCGCCCGGCGAGTTCCGGATGCAGCAGGTGGACGTGAACCGGTCACAGGAGTTCCGCAAGTGCATTGAGTGCTTCCTGTGCCAGAACACGTGCCACGTGATCCGCGACCACGCGGAGAACGAGCGGCCCTTTGCCGGTCCCAGGTTCCTGATGCGGATCGCCGAGCTCGAGATGCACCCGGCCGACACCGCCGACCGGCGCGAGATCGCCCAGGACGACTTCGGCCTCGGGTACTGCAACATCACCAAGTGCTGCACCGAGGTGTGCCCGGAGCACATCAAGATCACCGACAACGCGCTCATCCCGATGAAGGAACGCGTGGTCGACCGCAAGTTCGACCCGGTGGTCCGGCTCGGCGACAAGATCACCCGCCGCAAGCCCAAGGACACTCCGCCCGCCGGGGACCTGTCCCCGGCGGCGCGCCGGGTCCGCTCCGGGAGCTGACCGGTATCACGCCCCGCATCCCGGCGTTCCTGTGCTGAAAGCGGACTTTCATCCCTGAGGCGGACGCCGGACGGCGTGCCCATGAGGCAGATTAAGACGAGATGAAACCGGGCCTTCGTGCGCGCGGCACCCGGCTACCATGGCTGGTGCCCGGGCGGGGTTTACCGCTGAACCCCTCCGCGCGGGATACGACGTGGCCGTGGGGTGAAACCGCGGCCGTTCAGAATCATGGTTTTAAGGAACTGGCTGGTGCCGTGGGGAGCAACGAGCAGGCATGTCGCATCTGACGTACGGAGAGGCCGGGCTTATCGGCCTGATCCAGGGCGTGACCGAACTGTTCCCGATCTCCAGCCTGGGGCACAGCGTGCTCGTCCCGGCGCTGATCGGCGGGTCGTGGGCCCAGGACCTGGACGTGTCCAAGGCGGAGTCGCCGTACCTGGCGTACATCGTCGGGCTGCACGTGGCGACCGCGCTCGCGATGATCGTCTATTTCTGGCGGGACTGGCTGCGGCTCATCAAGGCGTTCTTCGCGTCGGTGCAGCACGTCGCGGCTCCCGAGCCGGGGACCGAACGCTGGCAGCCGCAGACCACCGACCAGAAGCTGGCCTGGATGATCATCCTGGCCACGGTCCCGGTCGGGATCGCGGGGGTCGCGCTCGAGCACCTGTTCCGAGTGCTGTTCAGCAAGCCGATTCTCACCTCGGTGTTCCTGTTCGCGAACGGGCTGATCCTGCTGGCCGGCGAGCGGGCACGGCGGCGCCACGCGGCCATGGAAGCGGAGCAGATCGCCGCGGACGAGCGGGTGGTCGCCGAGCGGCAAACAGCCGCGGTGGCGACCGGAAGCGGCGGCATCGCCGGCGGGCGGCACTCGGCCGGGCAGCGGGCGATGAAACAGCACCAGGCGGGCCTCGCGGTGGAATCGGACCGGCGGCTCACCGGCGTCGGGTGGGTGGGCGCCTTCGTCCTCGGCTCGGCGCAGATCCTGGCCTTGCTACCCGGGATCAGCCGGGACGGCATCGTGATGGTCGCCGGGATGTTCCGCGGGCTGTCCCGGCAGGACGCGGCGCGGTTCTCGTTCCTGCTGTCGGCGCCGGTCATCCTGGCGGCCGGCGTGCTGAAGATCCCCGACCTGACCGGGCCGCTCGGCGCCGGGATCCACGGCCAGGTGCTGTTCGGCAGCATCTTGTCGTTTGTCGGCGCGTACCTGGCCCTGCGGTTCCTCATGCGCTACTTCAGCAACCCGAAGCGGACCCTGACGCCGTTCGCGATCTACAGCCTGATCGTCGGGCTCGGCTGCCTGGTTTACTTCTCGGTGCGGTGAGCTGCTACCGGTTCAGGGCCGCGAGCACCTGGTCGGCCATGACCCGCTGCCCCCGCTCGTTGGGATGGAAGGGGTAGGCGAGCGAGGTCGGGACCAGGCCCTCCACGTCCTTGACGTCCGGGGCCTGGCAGGCGTCGTGGCCGATGGTCGGCGTGTAGGTGTCGACGTACGTGGCGCCGTTCGCCGCGGCCGTGCGGGCCAGCATCTGGTTGAGGTCGATCTCGATGCCGCGCAGGTAGGGCACGTCGCCGAAGGCGAACGGCACCAGCGGCCAGCAGCCGTCGCCGGTGTTGGGCAGGATGTCCGGGTACCCGACCAGCAGCACCCGCGCGGACGGCGCCCGGGCGTGGATCCCGCGCAGCACGGCGGCGATCTTCGGCGCGGCGGCGTTGATCGCGGCCACGAGCCGGTCGGTGCCGCCCGAGGTGTAGTGCCGCTGGCACGGGTTGCCGAACGGGCTGGTGAGGCTCAGCCTGGCGCACGTGGTGAGGATGCTGGGAAACCCGATGTCGTCGCCGCCGATGGTCAGCGTGACCACCGAGTCGTTCGGAGCCAGGAAGCTGAACTGCGGCGGGTTGGTGCCGAGCAGGACGGACTCCGGCCGGGTCATGTCCGCGGTCGTCGCGCCGGTGCAGGCGGCGTCGACGAACCGGGCCAGGCCGAGGGCGGCCGCGGCGTCGGCGCCGTAGTTGTGGGTGGAGCGCAGGCACCCGGCCGGGGTACCCGACGGGCTGGTCGGGACCAGGTCGCCCGCGGCGAACGAGTCGCCCAGCGCGACGAACGGCCCGCTGAGCGGCCTGGCGGCGGGCAGTATCTGGCCTGCCTGGACGGCGGCCGGCAGCGCCAGCGCCAGCGCGACCGCCAGCACCGTCGCTATGGCTATCGCCGTACCCGTCCGGAGCAGCCGCCCGAAGCCCTCTCGCATGCGCGGACCTTCCCCGTTCGCTCGGCGGCCAGGCTACGCCAGGTGAAACATTACCTACGTAGGGTACATCAGCAGCGCCGCGACGGGCAGGGGCATTATTCAGGACGGGAGGCTCACCATGGGCAGGCTCCTCTACCTGGCGATCACGTCGCTCGACGGCTACGTCGCCGACGACCAGGGCCGGTACGACTGGGCCATGCCGGACGATGAGGTGTTCGGCTTCGTCAACGATTTCGAGCGGCCGGTCGGCACCTACCTCTACGGGCGCCGGCTGTACCAGGAGATGGCCGGCTGGGAAACCGCGCACACCCGGGCCGGCCAGTCGCCGCTGGCGCTCGACTTCGCCCGGATATGGCAGCGCGCCGACAAGGTGGTGTACTCCCGGTCGCTGCAGGCCGCAGCCACCGTGAGGACGCGGATCGAGCGGAACTTCGACCCCGAGGCGGTTCGGCTGTTGAAAGCGCGAGCGGACCGGGATATGACCGTGGGCGGCGCGGGCCTGGCCGGCGAGGCGATCAAGGCCGGGTTGGTCGACGAGTGCCACCTGGTCATCTCGCCCGTCGTGGTGGGGGGCGGCAAGGCAGCGCTGCCCGGGCGTGTGCGGGTGCGGCTCGAGCTGCTGAACCAACGGCGTTTCGGCAACGGGGTGGTGCACCTGCACTACCGGATCGTGACGTGACGAAGACCCGGTGCCGCCGCCGACCTCGGCCACCCGATTGATTAACATGACCGGATCTGGAAAAGGAGCAGATCATGGCCGACACTTCAGCGCAGAAGCCCGTCCCGCCGCAGCCCCCGGCGACCGTCGCGGACATCATGCGGCCACCGCTGTCCACGGTCGAACCGAACGACCACGTGGCCGCGGCCGCCTACCTGATGAAGCGCGCGGACGCATCCGCCCTGGTGATCCTGGACCCGCGCACCGGAATGCCGGCCGGCATCGTCACCGCGACCGACATCGCCCACGCCGTCGCCGACGGCCGGGACCTGAACGAGGCCCGGATCCATGACCTGATGACGGCCAGCCCGGTGGTCATCGACAAGGCGACCAGCATCAACGCCGCGGCCAGGACCATGACCGGAGGACACTTCCGGCACCTGCCCGTGGTCGGCGACGCCGGCCTCATCGGGATGGTCGACATCACCGACGTATGCCGCGCCTTGCTCGACATCGATCTCTCACTGGAATCCGCCGGCGGCACGGCGCAGCCGCAGTAACCTGCGCCGTGGTTATGGACCTTGATCGATCTTCGCGGCCGGCCTGATCCATCTTCGCCGCCAGCCTGATCCGGCGCAGCCGGGCTCGATATCCGGCCGGCCGCCGGCCGCCCAGAACGCCCAGAGCCGCGCGTCGGTCGTTCTGGCCGGCGTCTGCGCGAAAGCGGAACTGCGTGCCCGCTCAAGGTCGATGGTGCCGTTCTGCGGCGGAGCCCTCGCATGGCCGGCTTCGCCGCATTCTTACTGGAATTTTTCGCAGACGAGATTCAGGCGGCAAACGGCTTGAGAAAGCGTCATTCTGGACGACAGCCCTTAACCTTGCGCCGCGCCGGCCCAGGGACGGGTGAAGCCGACCGGGTCCTGGTCCCCCGGCGCCGAGCTGGGCATCCCGTAGGTGGAGACCCGGATCGGGAAGCCCGTTGCGTACGCCTCGATCATCTTCCCGTCCCCGATCACCAGGCCGACGTGACCGGGAGACGTGGGGGTGCCGTCCGCGCCGGCAAAGAACACCAGGTCCCCCGGCTCCACCTCGGAGGCCGGAACCCGTTGCTCGGTGGCCCACTGGGCCTGTGAGGTCCGCGCGATATCGACGCCGGCGGCCCGGTAAGCCATCATCACCAGGCCAGAGCAGTCGAAGGCGTCCGGCCCGGTGCCGCCCCACTGGTAGGGCTTGCCGAGCTGTTGCTCCGCGTACGCGATCGCGGTGGCCACGGTCTGGTTGGGCGCGGTAATCGAGGGCACGCCCCCGGCCGCGGTGCAGCCGGCCACCGAGTTGCTCGACGGCATGGCGGCCGATACCACCGAGAAGTTCCCGCCCGCGTAGGCGCTCGCGTAGTAGAGCACGCTCTGCACGTAGGACTGCAGGTGGTTGTACGCGAAGATGGCCGCCGAGGGGTTGGTCTGCACGCCGGCGTTGAGCAGGTACTTCGCCGCGCCGGCGATCGCGTCCGCGGGATCGTAGACGCTCGCGTCCGGGCCGCCGTCCTCGTCGGTGGCGACGCCGTCGACGACCTCGCTGGCGGGGTGGACCGGAAGCCCGCCCCACACGTTGCCGGCCGCGCCGCCGATGCCGATCTGCATCGGCCCGGCCGCGCCGAACGGATTCGAGCCGCTGTGCACCCCCGGCAGCGTCGTCTGGCCGTTGTCGCTTTCCACCGTCCCGATCCCGGCCAGGATCGTCCACGGCACGCCGTACTGATTCCCGACCCGCTGATACCAGTACAGGTAGTTAGCCGGGATCGACTTGGCCTGCGCGCCTGCCGGTGCCTGCCCGGTTGTCCCGGTCTGCTGGCCCGAGCACGCGGCGCTCGCCGCGAAGAACATGTCGGTGCCGATCAGCATCGGCGTGGCCAGCAACCCGAGCAGCAGGATGCCCGCGACGCCGATGACGCCGATGACGAGCAGCCGGGAAGGTCCGTGGCGCCGCTGGCCGGGCGCGGCCTGCCTCGTCCCGGACCGGAACAGGACGACCGTGCGCCAAGACGCCGAAGCGGTCTGCCGGGAAGATCCGGAGCGCTGGATCCCGCCGGTCGCCGGGGGTTCGGACGGGCCGTCCCCCCGGGTCAGCAGGCTCGTCATGCGTCGCCCGCGGATTCCAGCTCGATATCGCTGACCTGCCAGTTGCGGCCCGAGCCGGTGACGGTGACCGCGTACTGCGTGCTGCCCGTGGTGGTGCCGTTCGCGCTGACCAGCCGCTGCCCCGCGGTGACGATGAACGTCATGCTCGACGGGCCGAACGCGCGCAGCGAATTGATCACCGCGGTCCCGGTGGAGACCTGCTTCTGGCTGGTTCTGAGCTTGGCCACGCCGGAGGTCTGGTAGCCGGCCTGCAACGCGGCGGCGAGCTGGCTGGTGATCAGCGGGCGCATCTGGGCGACGTAGCCTGCCGCGCTCTCGGTGTAGCTGAAGGTGTCGTAGTCGACGCCGAACCGCACCGTCACCGCGGCCGCGGCCGCCAGGTCCTGCTGGGTGAATGGCAGCCAGGAATAGATGTTCACGTTCCCCGCCGCGGCGGGTGAAGCCGGCGCCGCCGAGACGGTCGGGGTCGCGGCGGCCGACGGCGCGGTCCCGGTCGCGGTGGGCGAAACCGCCGCCTGGGGGTGTCCGTGCGAGTGGGTCAGGGCCGGGACCACGAGCCAGTAGCCGAGCGCGGCCAGCACGCCGACGATGACGGCGAATACCGCCTTCTGCTGGCCAGGACCGAGATCCATGGTGACCGGCTGCTACTTATCGCGCCGGACCGGGCGCAGCCAGAACGGCATGGCGCGCGGTTCGTCCGCGTCGGCCCGGTTGGCCGGCCCGCCGTCGGCCGAGGCCGACTCGGACGCTGGCGCAGCCGACCTCGGCCTCGCGCCCGACCGCTGCCGCGGGCCTGCGCCCGGCGATCCGGTCGACGGCTTCGACGCCCAGGCGGGCCTGGTCGGCCAGGAACCCGACCCGCCGGACCCGCTGGACCCGCCCGTCCCGTTAGTCCCGTTAGTCCCGTTGGTTCCGCCGGACCCGTTAGGTGAGGGCGCCCCCGAGGAACCTGACGACCAGGACCCCGCGGGCCCGGGGGACGTCGCGCGGGATCGCGGTCCGACCACGCCCGCGGACCCGGCCGACGCCGACCGGCCCGATCCGCGAGACCAGCCGGAGGCGGCGCTGGACGGCCCGCTGCTGTTGGACGCGCCGCGGTGGGACGTGCTGCCGTTGGCGGCGCCGTTCGATGCCCAGCCGTGGGACGGGCTGCCGTTGGACGGGCCGCCATGGGACGGGCTGCCGTTGGACCGGCTGCCGTTGGACGCGCCGTGGGACGTGTTGCCGTTGGCGGCGGACCTCGGCGGCAGGTCCAGCGGCGGGGGGGTGCGGCCGCCGCCGTCGGCCTCGGGCAGGTTCCTGGACCGGGCCGAGCCGGTGGTGCTGGCCAAGGAGGGCGATCCGGCCAGGGTTCCGCGCAGGGGCGCGGCTGCCGTGCTGGCGCCCGAGCTCACCTCGCCGTCCTCGTCGGCCGCCGGCGGGGTCTCGGGCCGGAGCCGACCCGCGTATGCGTCGCCGGCCGTGGCCTGCCCGGTTCCGGCGGCGGCATCGGTGTCGGCGGATGCCGCGGATGCGGCCGACGCTGCGGCTCCGGCGGCCG
>JASHVM010000506.1:0-2853 GCA_030044595.1 Streptosporangiaceae bacterium | reverse complement strand
CGCGAGCACGACCTGGAGGCGATGAACCGCCACGCCGTGCGGATCGCCCGCGAGGTAGCCCGCGAGGGCGATGCCCTGGTGGCCGGGAACGTCTGCAACACCTGGGCTTACGACCCGGATAACCCGGCGACCCGCCGGACGGTCCGGGCCATGTACGCCGAACAGCTGGGCTGGGCGGCGGAGGAGGGCGTCGACTTCGTCATCTCGGAAACCAACGACTACCTCGGCGAGGCGCTGATCGCGCTGGAGGTCATCCTGGGCCTGGGCCTGCCCGCGATGGTGACGATGGCGCCGACCCAACCCGACCGGACGCGCGACGGCTACGAGTACGCGGAGGCGTGCCGGATCCTGGCCGCTGAGGGAGCGCAAGTCGTCGGGCTGAACTGCGACCGCGGGCCGCAGACGATGATCCCGCTGATCACGAAGATCCGGGAGGCGGTCGACTGCGCGGTCGCCATCCAGCCGGTGCCGTACCGCACGGAGCCGGCCGCGCCCACGATGGAGACCCTCCGCTCCGCCGACGGGCAGCGGGCCTTCCCGATCGCGCTCGAGCCCTTCACCTGCACGCGTCTCGAGATGGCGCAGTTCGCGCTGGAGGCCCGCGCCCTCGGCGTGGACTACGTGGGCATCTGCTGCGGCGCCGGCCCGCATCATGTGCGGGCGATGGCCGAGGCGCTGGGCCGCGAGGTCCCGGCTGGCAAGTACTCGCCGTCGATGGAGCTGCACCCGATGTTCCGGGCCGATGTCTCAGCGAAGGACGCAGCCTTCCTGCACAGCTGGAACGCGTGATCGACGGGGCTGGCGGTCCGCTCTGGTGAGCCGGTCCAGCCGGCTGGCTGAGCGGGGATAATGACAGCATGGGAGCGCAGGATGCTGCCGACCGGGTCCGCGGGCGTATCGGCGCGGCGATCATCGAGCGGATCGCCGGGCCGCGGGCCCCGTCGCACGCGCGGCGGATCCACCAGGCTCAGGGTGAGCGCTGGTTCGCCGAGGACCGGCCGATCCGCCGGGTGCACGGGGACTCGTCGATGCTCGTCGGAGGGATCAGGGCCCTCCTGCTGCAGTCGCTCCATCCGCTGGCCATGGCGGCCGTGGCCGAACACTCCGATTTCCGCGGTGACCCTTGGGGGCGTGTCCAGCGGACCAGCTACTTCCTGGCCGTCACCACCTACGGACGGACCAGCGACGCGCTCGAGGCGATCGCTCGGGTCCGGGCGATCCACGAGCGCGTCACCGGGATCGCCGGCGACGGGCGGCCGTACGCGGCCTCCGACCCGCACCTGCTGACCTGGGTGCACATCGCCGAGGCCGACAGCTTCCTGCGTGCGCATACTCACTTCGGTTCCCGCCCCCTGGACCAGGCCGGACGCGACGGCTACGTGGTCGACATGGCCAAAATCGGCGCGGAGCTCGGCGTACCCGACCCACCGCGCACCGAGGCTGAACTCGCCGACCGGATCGAGGCGTACCGGACCGAGTTGGCGGCCACGGCCCAGGCCCGCGAAGCCGCCCGGTTCCTGCTGATACAGCCTCCGCTTCCGGTTATCGCCCGGGCGCCTTACGGTGTGCTGGCCGCCGCCGCGGTCTCGCTGCTGCCCGGATGGGCTCGGCGGCCCCTTTATCTGCCCCGCCTGCCGGTGACCGAGACCATGCTGGTCCGCCCGGCCGGCCACGCCATGGTCCAGGCCATACGTTGGGCCACCACGGCGCCTCGTCCAGCCCCGGCGGCCTAGTCGCAGAATGAGACACCTTAGAGTGGGCAGACAGGCGCGCTCCCGCGGGATGTTTCCCACCCGGGTCATCCCGCTTGGGGACCTTCGGCTCTGGCCGGGTTACCACGGACCCGGCCATAGTTGAGTGAACGTGTCTTCAGCCGTAACCGTCGGCCAGGACTTCGGGTTTACGCCGCGCCCCTGAGTCCCTGTGCAGGAGGATAGCCATGATCAGCGCAGACGTATTCGATGAACCGCAAACGAGCCTGCCGGAGCTGGCCAAGTGGGTCCGCGAGATCGCGGAGCTGACCAAGCCCGACGGCATCGTCTGGTGTGACGGCTCGCAGGACGAATGGGAGCGGCTGACCAGCTTGCTGGTTGACAGCGGGACCTTCACCCGGCTGAACCCTCAGTTGCGGCCCAACAGCTTCTATTGCCGCTCCGATCCCGGTGACGTGGCCCGGGTCGAGAACCGCACGTTCATCTGCTCGGAGCGGGAGGAGGACGCCGGGCCGACCAACAACTGGATCGCGCCCGAGGAGATGCGCGAAACCTTCGCGGAGATCTTCGACGGCTGCATGCGCGGCCGGATGATGTACGTGATCCCGTTCTGCATGGGCCCGCTCGGCAGCAGCATCTCCCAGCTCGGGGTGGAGATCACCGACTCGCCCTACGTGGCCGTCTCGATGCGGATCATGACCAGGATGGGCAGGCCGGCGCTGCGGGCGATCGAGCAGAGCGGGTCGTTCGTCCGCGCCGTGCACTCGGTCGGTGCCCCGCTGGAGGCCGGTCAGGCGGACGTGCCGTGGCCCTGCAACCCGGTCAAGTACATCTCGCACTTCCCCGAGACCAGGGAGATCTGGTCCTACGGCTCCGGTTACGGCGGGAACGCGCTGCTCGGCAAGAAGTGCTACGCGCTGCGGATCGCCTCGGTGATGGCGCGGGACGAGGGCTGGCTGGCCGAGCACATGCTCATCCTCAAGATCACCCCGCCGGGCCAGGAGCCGAAGTACATAGCGGCGGCCTTCCCGTCGGCGTGCGGCAAGACCAACCTGGCCATGCTGACCCCGACCATCCCGGACTGGAAGGTCGAGGCCATCGGCGACGACATCGCCTGGATGCGGTTCGGCCGGGACGGCCG
>JASHVM010000505.1:0-3795 GCA_030044595.1 Streptosporangiaceae bacterium | reverse complement strand
GGCCGAAAGAACTCCCGGTAAGCTGTACCGACTGCGCAGAAGTCTCCATATTCTCACCTTGGCAAGACTGGGCAGGTTACGGCCAGCGCAACGGTTCAATACCGCCCGACTCGATCCGGCATCTTCCGGGGCGCGACCAGGCACCTTGGCGGCGTGAAACATCCTACGTCCGACGGTTCCCGCTGTCCACGGCGACGGCGACCCGGCGACGGCAGTCGTTACAGCCCGTACGGCCGTGGTCAGCCGACGTCTCTGCGCGGCCGCCAGGCGGCCGGCGGCGGCGGTGCGGCATCGACGGCGCTGGCGAGCTCGGCGGCGTGGTCGATGCCGATGAACGGGCTGAGCCAGGCCTGGAGCTGGGCGGCGTCCGGGTCAGGGAACCGCTGGGTGCCGTAGAGGTCCTCGGTGCCGCCGGGTCCGGGTAGCAGGATCTTCCAGGTCGCGGGCTCGTCCGGGTCGGCGGTGTAGGTCAGCACGGCTGACAGCCCTGCCTCGTTGCGGAGCTCGTACCTGGTCTGGTGGTCGGCGTGAGTTCTCTCAACGCTCATCTGTGCCTCCGGTGCCGGTGGTGTGGGATGGTACTGAGGGAGTGCTGGCCCTGAGGAAGACCATCCTCGGTCACCGTCGCGTGCCGCCGACAGCTCTTCTTCAGCTGAAATCCGGTGCCTAGCCAGAACCGTCACTACCGCCCATCATGCTCCTCGGATCGCCGTACACGGGCATGCTTGTCCAGTACACCGCCGGCGGGCGGTGGGGCGCGATGGCCGGATCGCCGAGCCGGCGCGGGCCGGACCACAATGCCGGAACGACATCGATCTCGGCGGCCACCGCGTAAGCGGCCTGCTCGTAGGTGACCCGCCAGCCGGCGAAGTCGGGCCACGCCTCGGCCGGGTCGCGCTCGATCGGGAAGTCCACCGCGCGCAGGCGTTCTACCGCGTCCAGGAATTCCTGGTAGCTCAGGGTGATCCGGCTGCCGGGACCCGGTTCCTCGGGCAGCTCGAATCCCAGCGCCAGCGCGACCTGGCGGAAGCAGATGAACCCGCTACGCAGGCACAGCCGGGCCGGCACCACCGGCGCGGAGCCGGGCGACAGCGCCAGGAACAGCGCGGCGGAATCCAGCACCGCCAGCAGCGCGGTCACCCAGGAGGACAGCGGCCGGGGCGACCGGAAGCGCACCAGCGGAAGGTAGGTGGTGTGACTTTCGGTCACGTCAGCCGCCCAGCGTTCCCACTGGGCGTACAGGCCGGGCAGCGTGTCCAGGGTCGATACCCCGGTTCCCAGCGCGTAGTGGGTGCGCGCCAGCAGCTCCGGACCCCAGGACGGGACTCCGGCCCGCGCGTTGAGCAGCGCGACTTCGGTCTCCCTCCGGTTGAACGCCGCGTACAACGTCGGCAGGTAGGCGATCTGCAAGGTGACGATAACCAGGCCGGTGACAGCGGCGGCGAACACGGCCGGCGAGGGCGGGGTCCCAGTCGGCTCGGCGAACCCGAGGGTGAACAAGGAGGACCCGGCCACGGTGAACGCCTTCCCGATGCCGCCGCTGACCAGCGGCCACATCAGCAGCCAGTATCCGATGAGCGCGATTCCCAGCCACGCTGCCAGCAGGGTGAGCAAAGTCGCCGCCGCCTGCCTGGCGAGAACCCGGTCACGCCGTTGGTAGTCGGCGGTCACGCCGGCCGCCAGGCGGAAGGCCCCGTTCACGATCCGGGCCACCCTGCGGGCCAGCCCGCCGCCTCCCCGGCGGGGGACGATCAGCGTCTCGATCACGCTAATCCACGCAGCCAGGACAAGCAGGCCGCCGATCACCGCAGCCACTGAGCGGGCGGACAGCGGAACCGCCATCGGACCTCCCCGACATGGTTAACGGACCGCCATTGGTGAGGCGGTTTCCTGCCTGCGGCTCGGCCGCAGCAACGACTATCGCCGGGCCGGTGCAGGATCCGGACGGAGCCAGGCCGGCAGGAATGGAGCACGCCCAACTCCCTAACGGCCGCCATCGGCCCTGCGCTAAAGCGTTACGCCCGGCTTGGTGAATCGGCGTCATGCAATCCTGGTGATTTGCCGGCGGGTGCTAGTCCAGTCTTGGCTCTCGCGGTTTCAGGGCTGCCGAGCCGATCGCGGTCACAGCCGCGATGACGATCACCGGCAGGACCGGTGCGTAACGGTGTGCGTGGCTGAGCATCCAGTCGCCGAGGCAGGCGCCGGCGGCGAGGCTGGCGATGGTGGCGGTCAGGCGCCGCGCCGAGTGTGCGGTGAGCGACCAGGTGGTCAGGCCGCTGGCCAGTTCGATGTAGCCGGCGGTGAAGGCGGTGGCGGAGATGCCGGGCACGTGCAGCGAGCGGATGGCGTTCATCTGCAGGCCCATCGCGACCGCGCTGAGGGCGATCAGGGGGTAGGCGAGGGCGGCGGGCGAGGCGGCCGTGACCCAGAGGGCCAGGAAGCCTATCTGCAGGACCAGCGCGATGGCCAGCGTGACCGAGACCCGGCGGGGCCAGGCCTGGAAGACGTCGGTGTCATCGATCTCCTTGTCGCCGTCGAAGGCCCTCAGGATCGGCATCGCCGCCGCGGCGCCGGCGGCGAACGCGGCCAGGGCGATGAGGACGGTGACCGGGTTCGGCCCGGCGGGCTCGCGGGTCCCCGCGACACCGATGCCGAGCAGGATCAGGTTTCCGGTCTGAGCCGCGGTGAAGACCTTCCCGAAGGTCAGGAAGCAGATCGCCTCATAGACCCCGGTGGCGAACGACAGCGCCACGAGCAGCCCGTCGCGGACGGCCAGGTCCGCCGGGGTGGCGTGCGGGGCGGCTCGGTCCGCGACTGTGCCGGGCATGGGTCCTTCTCAGGCTGGTGGGGCCTGCGGGGTGGCCGGCGTCCGGTCCGGCCGGCCACCCCGCGGGGTCAGGTCAGGCGGTGGTCGTCTTGACGATGTTCTTGGCGTGCAGCTGGGCGATCTGGGCGGCGTCGTAGCCGAGTTCGGTGAGGACCTGGTCGGTTTGCTCGCCGAGCAGCGGGGCGCCGGTGATGGCGGGGGTGAAGTCGGAGAACTTGATCGGGCTGCCGACGGTCAAGAAGGTGCCGCGCTGTTTCTGCGGCACCTCCACGATGGAGCCGCTGGCGCGCAGCGCCGGGTCGTGGGCGAGCTCTTTCATGCTGAACACCGGGGCGCACGGGATCTCGTACTTGCGCAGGATGTTGACGGCGTCGTATTTGGTCTTGTCGGCCAGCCAGTTTTCGATCTCGGCGAAGATGTCGAACAGGTGCGGCTGGCGGGCCTGCGCGGTGGTGTAGGCGGGGTCGTCCTTCCATTCGGGCTTGCCGATGGCGTCGCAGGTGGGACCCCAGTCTTGTTCTTGGATGGTGAAGTAGATGTAGGCGTTGGGGTCCTCCTGCCAGCCCTTGCACTTGAGGATCCAGCCGGGCTGGCCGCCGCCGCCGGCGTTGCCGCCGCGCGGCACGGTGTCGCCGAAGCCGTGCCAGGGGTAGGTGCCGGGCGGGTACTGCGGGTACTCCTCCAGGTAGCCCAGCCGCTCCAGGCGTTCCTGGTCGCGCAGCTTGACCCGGCACAGGTTCAGCACGGCGTCCTGCATGGAGACCGAGATCCGCTGCCCGCGGCCGGTCCGCTCCCGGCCGATCAGCGCGGTCAAGATGCCGATCGCCAGGTGCATGCCGGTGTTGGAGTCGCCCAGCGCGGCGCCGCTGACGGTCGGCGGCCCGTCCCAGAACCCGGTCGTCGAGCAGGCGCCGCCGGCCGCCTGCGCCACGTTGTCGTAGACCTTGAGGTCCTTCCACGGGGACTGG
>JASHVM010000504.1:0-8779 GCA_030044595.1 Streptosporangiaceae bacterium | reverse complement strand
GGCGGGTGCCGGCCCGGGAGCCCGACGCGCCCCCATCGCTCGGCGAGGTGTCCGGCGCCCGTTACGAGGAAATCGCGATCACCGCGATCACCGCGAACCCGCGGCAGCCGCGGCTGAGCTTCGACGAGGACGCACTCGACGAGCTTGCCGAGTCCATCAGGCAGGTCGGCCTGCTGCAGCCCGTGGTCGTCCGCGCGGCCGGGCCCGGCAGGTACGAGCTTGTCACGGGCGAGCGCAGGTGGCGCGCGGCGCAGCGGGCCGGCCTGGGCGAGATCGGCGCCATCGTCAAGCAGACGCACAACGACGACATGCTCAGGGACGCGCTGATCGAGAACCTGCACCGCCAGCAGCTCGACCCGCTCGAAGAGGCCGCGGCCTACCAGCAGCTCCTCGACGACTTCGGCGCCACCCACGAGGAACTCGCCCGCAAGATCGGCCGCTCCCGGCCGCACATCACCAACACCCTCCGGCTGCTGAACCTGCCGCCGGCCGTGCAGAAGCGGGTGGCGGCGGGAGTGCTCAGCGCGGGCCACGCCCGGGCGCTGCTCGGCCTGGAAGACCCCGAGGCGCAGGAACGCCTGGCGGGCCGCATCGTCGCGGAGGGCCTGTCCGTGCGCGCCGTCGAGGAGATCGTCGCGGTCGGCTCCGACGAGTCACCGCCGCGCCGTTCGCGTACCGCGGCCAAGCCGCCGACCGCTCCGGCCCTGACCCACCTGGCCGACCGCCTCTCCGACCTGTTCGAGACCAGGGTCAAGGTGGAGCTCGGGCGGCGCAAGGGAAAGATCGTCGTCGAGTTCGCGACCGTCGATGACCTGGAGCGGATCGTGAAGGCGATGACCTCCGACGCGCCCGGACGGGAGCCGTCGGAGTTAGGGACCGCGCGGCGCGCCCGCCCCCGCTGCCCGTCCGCATGTTTCACGGGAAACATCCGCGATCCGGCGGCTACCGGGAGGCGGTTGAGCGGATGTCGGCGAGGAAGGCGTCCACGTCGGCTTCGGTCGTGTCGAAGGCGGTCATCCACCGGACCACCGACCGCTTCTCGTCCCACACGTGGAAGAACCAGTCCCGTTGCAGGGCGGCGATGTGCCGGGGGCGGAGCCGGGCGAAGACCGCGTTGGCCTGGGCCGGGTAGACGATCTCGACGCCGTGCACAGCGCTCGCGCCCTCGGCCAGCCGGCGGGCCATGGCGTTGGCGTGGGCCGCGTTGTGCCGCCAGAGGTCGTCCTGCAGGAGCGCGGCGAACTGGGCCGCGACGAATCGCATCTTGGAGGTCAGCTGGGTCTGCTGCTTGCGGAGGTACGGCACGTCCGGGGCCAGCCCGGAGCGCATCACGATGAGGGCTTCCGCGCCCATCGCGCCGTTCTTCGTGCCGCCGAAGCTGAGCGCGTCCGCGCAGTCCGCCAACTCGGCCAGCGGGCAGTCCAGGTAGGCGGCCGCGTTGGCCAGGCGCGCGCCGTCGAGGAACACGCGCAGGTCGCTGGCCCGGCAGAAGCCTGCTATCTTCCGCAGTTCGGCGAGCGTGTAGCACGTTCCGAGCTCGGTCGACTGGGTGACAGCCACTACGCCCGGCTGGGCGCGGTGGTCGTCGCCGCGCCCGGACATCTGTTCGGCGATCAGCTCGGGAGTCAGCTTGCCGTCCGCGGCCGGCACCGCGAGCAGCTTGGTGCCGAGCAGGCGTTCAGCCGATCCGCACTCGTCGGTATTGATGTGCGCGGATTCAGCGCAGATGACAGCCTCATGCCTGCGCAGCAGGACGCTGAGGCCGAGGATGTTGGCGCCGCTGCCGTTCAGCACGAGGAAAGCGCCGCCGCTGGCGCGGAACGTCGCGCGCAGGTCGGCGGTTACCCGCTCGGTCCGCTCATCGGCGCCGTAGGCGACCGCGTCGCCCGCGTTCGCATCCACGATCGCGCGGAGCACGGCCGGGTGCGCGCCCGCGTGGTTGTCGCTGCCGAAGCTCTTGCGTCGTGTCATCGGTCCGCCTAGGCGCCGCGGGCGGCGGCGACCTCGAGCAGGCTGACGCAGGTAGGGCCGAACGCGTGGCCCGACGCCTCGAGCGCCATCGGCAGCGTGCTCGTCTCCGTCATCCCCGGTGAGACGTTGACCTCGAGGAAGAACGCCGTGCCCGCATCATCCACGATCAGGTCGGTCCTGGACAGGTCGCGGAGCCCGAGCACCGAGTGGGCGGCCGTGGCGATCCGGGCGGCCTCGGCCGCGACGTCACCCGGCAGCCGGGCCGGAACGTAGAACTCTGTCTTGCCCGGGGTATACCTGGCCGCGTAATCGTAGCCGCCGTCGCCCGGGACGATCTCGACCGCGGGCAGCGCCTGCGGGCCGCTGCCCAGGTCCACTACCCCGACCGCGACCTCTGTTCCGGTGACGAACCGCTCGATCAGCGCGATGTCGCCGTAGGCGAAGCAGCTCAGCAGGGCGGGCGGCAACTCGGCCGCGGCGCGTACCTGGCCGGCGCCGAGCGCTGAGCCGCCGCGAGACGGCTTGACGTACAGCGGGAGCCCAAGTCTGGCGATGATCAGGTCGATCACCGCGGAGGCGCCGAGGTCATGGAACGTTTCCCGCGGCAGGGTCACCGATGGCGGGGTGATCAGCCCGGCCGCCGCGACCAGGGCCTTGGCCGTGGGCTTGTCGAACGCCATCTGGCAGGCGCTCGCGACCGAACCGACGTACGGTACGCCGAGTAGCGCCAGGACTTCCCTGATCGCGCCGTCTTCCCCGGATGCGCCGTGAATGACGGGGAACACCGCGCTCGGCGGGTCGGCGTGCAGCCGGCCGAGAAGATCGGAGTCGGCGTCCGCCACCACGGCGTCGATGCCCGCCTCGGCCAGGGCATCACGGACCCGGTCGCCGGAGCGCAGTGACACTTCCCGCTCGGGGGACAGCCCGCCGGCGAGTACGACGACACGATCGAGTTGGTACATGATTTCGAATAATCCCGTTAAGTTTGGCTAATGGGTGCTAGTCGGCGGGCCGAAGTCATCCCGCAGCTGGATTTCTGTCTCGACCACCGACGCGAGCCGGCGGATCCCCTCGAAGATCCGCTCCGGGTCGGGCAGGGAGTAGCACAGCCGCGCGTACTGGCCGCCTGAGCCGTCCGCGTAAAAGCCGGTTCCCGGCACGTAGGCGACCCGCGACGAGATCGCCCGGGGCAGCATGGCCTTGGCGTCGACGCCGTCCGGGAGCCTGAGCCACACGTAGAATCCGCCGGCCGGCCGGGTCCAGTGGCAGCCTGGCGGCATCATCCGGGACAGCGCGGTCAGCGTGGCGTCCCTTCGTTCACGGTAGAGCTCGCGGAAATTCTTGATCTGCTCGAGCCACGGCTGGGTCGTCAGGTACTCGCGCACGGTCAGCTGCGAGAAGCTGGAGTGGCAGAGCACGGCCGACTCGGCGGCCAGGATCAGCTTGTCCTTGATGGCCGGCGGCGCGACCGCCCATCCGACCCGCACGCCCGCCGCGAAAGTCTTGGAGAATGTGCCGAGGTACACGACCCCTTCGTCGTCGTCCGCCCGCAGCGCCGGCATCGGATCCCCGTCGAAACCGAGCAGACCGTACGGGTTGTCCTCGACCACGAGCAGGCCGGCGCGGTGGCAGATGTCGAGAATCCGGTGCCGCCGCCCGGCGGCGAGCGTCACCCCGGCCGGGTTGTGGAAATTCGGCACCGTGTAGAGGAACTTGGCGCGTCGGCCGGCCGCCGCGGTGCGCCGGATAGCCTCCTCGAGCGCCTCGGGGATCAGCCCGTCGTCGTCCATCGCGACGTGCACCACGTCGGCCTGGTAGGCGGCGAAGGCGCCAAGGGCGCCGACGTATGACGGCGCCTCGGCGAGGACCACGTCCCCGGGGTCGACGAAGATCCTGGCGAGCAGGTCAAGGGCTTGCTGGGAGCCGACGGTGACCACGGTCTCGTCGGGGTGAGCCCGCACCTTCTCCAGCGCCATGACATCGCAGATCCGCTCCCGCAGTCCGGCGTCGCCCTGCGCCGTGCAGTACTGCAGCGCGCGATCGCCCTGGCTGGCTATCAGCTGGCCGACCATCTCGCCGACGGCGTCCAGCGGGAGGGCGGACACGTACGGTGAGCCGCCGGCCAGCGAGATGATCTCGGGCCGGGCGGCGACGGCGAACAGGGCCCGGATTTCCGAGGCGACCATGCCGACGGCACGTTCGGCGTACTGGCCCACGTAGGGGTCAATTCGCTGTCGCTGCGATGCGGGCTGCAGTCCGGCGGTCACGGCTCTCCTGAAGTCGGTCGGCTCTGTTATTCCCGGAGGGACGCCCCACTCTGTCACCGCCGAGTATCATGCCAGGATAAGGGGTACCTGTGGCCGTTGATGGATTCTGTCGGGAATGGCCTGCCGGGGAACAGGATGTCGCGCCGTATCGTCAATATCACGCTGGACAATCTCGGCGACCTGCCGCCGAAGTGCCGTAAGTGCGTTTTCTGGGAACTCGGCCCGGTCAGCCGGGCGCGCGCCGAGGAAAGCGGCGACCCGGGACTCGAGAAGGAGTCGTGGGTATCGTCGGTGCTGCTCGAGTGGGGCAGTTGCGGCAAGATCGCGTATGTCGACGGCGTCCCCGCCGGATATATGCTCTTCGCGCCGCCGCAGTACGTGCCGCGCTCGATTGCCTTTCCCACCAGCCCGGTGAGCGCTGACGCGGTCTTGTTCATGACCGCGCATCTGCTCAGCGAGTTCGCCGGCGGGGGGATCGGCCGGATGCTGGTGCAGGCGATGGCCAAGGACCTCACCCGGCGCGGCGTGAAGGCGATCGAGGCCTTCGGTGACCGCCGCTGGACGTCGCCAGCCTGCATGCTGCCGGTCGATTACCTGCTCGCCGTGGGGTTCAAGACCATCCGCCCGCACCACCATTACCCGCGGCTGCGGATGGAGCTCAGGACCATCCTGACCTGGCGGGAGGATGTCGAGGTGGCGCTTGAGCGCCTGCTCGGCTCGATGACCCCGACGGCGCCCCAGGGCGCGCTGCGGCCCGTGTGAGCAGGGACCAGGAAGCAGCCCCGGACGAGAGGGTTCAGATGTAGTCGGCGAGCTCGCGGAGCAGGGCCGACTTGGGCTTGGCGCCGACGATCTGCTTGACGACCTCGCCGCCGGAGAACACGTTCATGGTCGGGATGGCCATGATCCCGTAACGCTGGGATACGGCGGGATTGTCGTCGATGTTCAGCTTGACGACATCGATCTTGTCCGCGTACTCCGTCGCGATCTCCTCGAGGATCGGGGCAACCATGCGGCACGGACCGCACCACTCGGCCCAGTAATCGACGATGACCGGCTTGTCGCTCTTCAGGACCTCCGCCTCGAAAGTCTCGTCCGTCACGACCTTGGTCGCGCCCACGATGATCACATCCCTTAGCTCGCGATGAGTGTTTCCTGCTTTTCTAGGATTGGTCCTTGCTCGCCAGCCAGCGCTCCGCGTCGAGCGCCGCCGCACAGCCGGTCCCGGCCGCGGTCACGGCCTGCCGGTACGTGCGGTCAACCACGTCGCCGCAGGCGAACACGCCCTCGATGGCCGTGCGCGTCGAGGGCTGGCTGACCAGGAGGTAGCCGTCCGGGTCGGTGGCGAGCTGCCCGGAGAACAGGTCTGACCGCGGGTCGTGCCCGATCGCGACGAAGACCCCGGTCACCGGCAGCACGTGTTCCGTGCCGTCCTTGGTGCTCTTGACCCGCACGCCGGTCACCCGATCGGACCCGAGGATCTCGGCCACCTCGCTGTTCCACAGGAACTTGATCTTGGGGTTGGCCAGCGCGCGGTCCTGCATGATCTTCGAGGCGCGCAGCGCGTCCCGGCGGTGGATGACCGTCACCGACTTGCCGAACCGGGTGAGGAACGTGGCCTCCTCCATGGCCGAGTCACCGCCGCCGACGACCGCGATGTCGTGGCCGCGGAAGAAGAACCCGTCACAGGTGGCGCACCAGGAGACGCCGTGCCCGCCGAGTTCCTTCTCCCCTGGCACCCCGAGTTCCTTGTACCGGGAGCCGGTGGCGATGATCACCGCCCGGGCGAGGTAGGTCTCGCCGTCGGTCTTGATCACCTTGGGGGTTGCGGTCAGGTCCACCTCGGTCACGTCATCGGGCACCAGCTCGGCACCGAACCGTTCGGCCTGCTTGCGCATCGAGTCCATCAGCTCCGGACCCATGATGGCGTCGGGGAAGCCGGGGAAGTTCTCCACCTCGGTGGTCTGCATGAGCGCGCCGCCAGCCGTGACCGACCCCTCGAAAACCAGGGGCCTGAGCTCGGCGCGAGCCGCGTAGAGCGCCGCCGTGTAACCGGCCGGGCCGGATCCGATGACGACGACGTTCCGGACTTCGGTCACTTCCGCCAACCCTTATCAACCCCTCATCCGACTGGCATTCAGTGAACCGATCCTAGGGCGCGGATGTTCCCGGAAGCGTGGTGCTAGCGAGCTTGCCCGAGCAGTCAGGGGTCATCACCCAGGCCGTGTAGCGCCCGCCGCTGAGCGCGACGATGATGGTGGCCGGCTGGCCCTGGTAACGGGCGTTCTCGACCAGGACCGGGCTGACGCCACCGGTCACCTGGCGCACGCACGCCAGGAGCCTTACGGACGGCGGCTGGCCGGCTGCCGCGGGCGTCCGCCTTTCCTGGGCGACCTGCCGTGCGAGCTGCTCGCCCAGCGTGGCGTGCAGGTAGTCGGCACGGCTGTTGACGACGAGGAAGCTGGACGACGCCCGGATCTCCGGGAACTCGGCCCGGCCCGCCGTTCCTTTCGCGGCCCCGGCGCTGGCGTTCGCGGCGGCCGGCGCCGCCTCGGTTCCGGACGCGGTGGAGCTCGCGGGGCCCGCGCTGAGGCGGCTGAGGCCGTACCCGCCCGCGGCGAGCGCGATGATGGCGGCCGCCGGGGCGAGCACCCGCACGGCCACCAGCCGGAAGCCGCGGTGCCTGGCCGGCCGTCTGTGCCTCGCGCGCTCACGCGAGCCGTCACCACCGGCCCGTTCGGAATCATTTTTCTGTGCCGCCTCGGCGGCCAGCACCGACTCGAGCCGGCGAGCCACGCCGTCCGGCACGGTCGGCGCGGGAACCGCGGCGAGCAGCGCGGAAACCTCGGCCAGCTGGGCGCTGAGAGCCGAACAGCGCTCGCAGTCGGCCAGGTGCGCGGCCATCCTGGTGCCGCGGCGCCCGGTGATGAGCCCCGCGCGGAACTCGGCCACGACATCGGGGTCCAGGTGGGTCATCTGCCCCGTCATCCATCTCCTCCCTGCGCAGGTGAGACGCTCCCGCTCGTCGATCGGTTCCCCCGCAGGTGCGCCAGGTAGGGGAGCAGCCGGGCCCGGGCCCGGGCGCAGCGGCTCTTGACCGTGCCCGGTGAGGTGTCCAGGATGGCAGCGGCATCGGCGACGGAGAAGCCGAGCATGTCGACCAGCACGAGCGCGGCCCGCTGCTGAGGCGGCAGGATCCGCAGCGCGGCGTCGATGTCCAGCCTGGTATCCGCGGCCCGGGCGGGATCGGAGCCCTGCGCGACCATGGCCTCAAACGCCTGCTCGTCGCCGGCGGACATCGCCGGGCGGACGGCCTTACGGCGCAGCCGGTCGAGGGACGCGTTGACCACGATCCGGTGCAGCCAGGTGGTGACGGCGGAATCGCCGCGGAAGTCGGCGGCCCGCCGGAAGGCGGAAACCATCGCGTCCTGCAGCGCGTCAGCGGCCTCCTCAGGGTCGCAGACGGTACGCAGGGCGACCGCCCACAGCCGGTCCCGGTGCCTGCGGAACAGCTCGCCGAACGCTTCGCTGTCCCCGGCCACGTGCCGACGGAGGAGTTCGGCGTCCGGAGGCCACTCCTCGTCGGTGCCCTGCATGGAGCATCAGCCTGACTGGCTCACGGGCGGACCGTGGAGCACGACGTTGTAGATCTGCGCCTGGTACTCGCCGGGGGATCCGGTCAGCGGCGGCAGGTAGGTGATCCAGAGCAGCACGTAGCGGCCGGTCTTGCTGCTGGTCACGTTGAAGGCCGTGCGGCCGGCCGCGGTGCTGGAGCTTGATACTTCGGTGAACGTGCTCAACGTCGAGGGGACCGGGCTGTCGTCGTTGCCGATCTCGATCTCGACGTGCGTGCAGCAGGTGCTGCCGAACTGGACCACGACCTGGCTCAGCCGGACCTGCCTGCCCATGTCGAGGATCAGCCCGGTGCCCGGCTTCAGGTTCCCGAGCCTGGGGTAATTGAGGTAGTAATCGGTGTGCCAGAACGTGCTCGGGTTACCGTCTATCGCGTTCTTGGCCCCGTTGCCGTCCTCGTTGCCGCCGTCGTTGCCGTACGCGTCGAAGCTGTTCGCGCTGACCGGCTTGAGGACCACGGAGGCCGCCGCGGCCGGGGCGGAGGAGGAGGGACGCTGGGTCGGCGGCGAGCCGGCTGTGCCGTGCGCGCGGTGGGTGAGTGACCAGCCGGCCACGCCCGCCGCGACCAGGATGAGCACGATCAGGGCGCTGATGACGGCCGCGGCCACCGCGGAGCGGTCGGCAGGCGGGCGGCGGTACGGGACCCCGCCGCCGGTCCGCTGCCTGGGAACGGCCGCCTGGCCCGGGTTCGTCGGCCCGGTCGGATAGTAGTCGGGCGCGCGCAGCGCGGCGGTGGGCGCCGAGACCGCCGGCAGCGGATCAGGCGGGACGGCGCTCGCCAGCGCGTCGGCGAACATCGCGGGGGTGGTGAGCGCGGGTCCGTGGCGGCTGGGCCGCTGGAACAGCGCCTGGCAGGTCAGGGCGTCGATATTCACCGGCACGTCCGCCGACACCTGACGTGGCGTGCA
>JASHVM010000503.1:0-7366 GCA_030044595.1 Streptosporangiaceae bacterium | reverse complement strand
CGGCCGTCCGCTCCGGCTGGCCCTGCGCGGGATGGCCGCCGCCGTCCTGATCCTGCTCGCCGTCGCCCTGGTACCCGGCCAGCCGGCCGGTCCGGCCACCGCCGCCGGCATCCTCACCTGGTTCCTGCTCACCGGCCGCGCCGACCTGGCGCCCCCGCCGGGACGGTAGGGCGGGCGCTTACTGACCGGCGCCGGGGCAGGGCCATCGCGACAACCAGGTCACCGGGCAGGCGGTCGCCGGCCACGCTGACCGCGACGGCGGCTCGCCGAGTGGAAATCATGGTCGCGCCGGATGAGACGCTCGATCTCGGCCCGCTCCGCCGCGCCGAGCTCATCGGCCGACTCGCCCAGCAGGCCCAGCACGTAGCCGACCGACGTCCCGACCTGGACGGTGAGATCCCGAGTGGCGCCCAGCCTGGACCGGCGGTGGGTGAGCACGACCACCCGCCGGACCGTGACCCGCTGGCCGCGCTCGTGCAGGAACCGTTCCAGCTCGCTGGCTGACTCGTTGAGCTGCTCGCTCGGCGAGCGACCCTTCCGGTCGGTGATCGGCCGCTGCTCGACGAGGTTCCCGTAGTTGTCGTACTTGTCGGCGCGCCAGCGGTCTCCGTCGATCTGCACGGTGGCGTTGATGTTCTTCACCTCGATGGCGAGCAGCCCGCGCGGGCCGAGGAGAAGATGGTCGATCTCACCGCGCCGGTTGCGGTACCCGCGCAGCAGCGTCCAGTCGTCGCCCAGGGCGCGCCCCAGCTCGACCGCGACCAGCTGCTCACCCGCGATCCCGGCCCTGATCTTCTCCTCGGCGTCGGTCGGATCGGCGTCCACGGCCGGCTGAGGTGGCACTCGCCGCTTCTCGGCCCACACGCCGAGCGACAGCCGCAGCCACGCCCACCAGCTGTGCTGCGCGCGCGCCCGGTCGCGCTTGACCCGGACCGTCTGGACGCGGGCCTGGTACCGGATGAGCTCGTCCTGGTATCCAGCCAGCGCCCGCTTCTGCGCCGCCGCCCGCCGCCGCGACACGTCGTCCAGCATGTCGCCGGGATGATTGGAAAGCTCAACGACCTGCACGTCGCGGCTCACCCGGCCCGGAGGTCCCGCGTCGGCCCGGGCCGCACGGCCCGCCCGCGCCGCTCCGCCTGCGGTTGGTCATTTTGGCCGAACGAGCGGTGGTTCCGCCCCGCTGCCCCTGCGTGCCGCCCGGGGTGATCCGGGTCGGCGCCGCGGCCGGCCCGGTCGAGGACTTCGTATGGTGGTCAAGTGGATCACGACCATTCTCCTTCCCCCGGCGACACTATCCAGTTCACCCAGGAGTTCTGGGATGACCGCTACCGCTCGGCCGGCAAGCTCTGGAGCGGCCAGCCCAACCCGCAGCTGGTAGCCCAGGCGGCCGGCCTCAGGCCGGGCGAGGCGCTGGAGGTCGGCAGCGGCGAGGGAGCCGATGCCATCTGGCTGGCCGGTCAGGGCTGGACCGTCACCGCGGTAGACGTATCGACCGTAGCCCTGGACAGGGCAGCCGGCCACGCGGCGGCCCGGGGCGAGGAAATCGCCCGGCGAATCACCTGGCGGCACGAAGACATGCGCTCCTGGGACCCGCGTCCACGGCGGTTTGACCTGGTCTCCGCGCAGTACATGTATCTGCCGGACGGCGAGCTCGAGTCGATGCACCGCAGACTCGCCGCCGCGGTGCGGCCGGGCGGCACGCTGCTGGTGGTGGGGCACGATCCAGACGATCTGCACGCCAGGCTGGGACCAGCCGGCCGGGCTCACGCGTTCCCGGCCGCCGAGCAGCTGGCCGCCGCGCTTGATCCCGGCGAATGGGAGATCTTCGTCACCGCCGCCGCCGGGCGGACGATGACCGACCCGGAGGGCCGGCCCGTGACCGTCAGGGACAGCGTCCTGCGGGCGGTCCGCGCGTAACACGAGACAGCTGATCTCCAGACCGTCGGACTCGGGGAAGGCTATGGACAGGTAGCCGCGGGCCGGGTCCCGGACGTAGGTCAGGTAGTCGCGCATCTCGGCGGCCATGGAGATCGTGTCGTCGGCTACGACGAGGGCGCCGGCGACCAGGCGCGGCTCCAGCAGGCGCAGGACCGGAAGATAGAGGTCCTTCCAGCCGTCCAGGAGGACGAACCCGACCGGATCGGTGAGGTCGGCGAGGGTCTCCAGCGCGTCGCCGGCCAGGATCGTGACCTGGTCCGCGAGACCGGCTTCGGCAACGTTCGCGCGAGCCCGGGCGACCTTGGCCGTGCTCAGCTCGGTACTCACGACGTGGCCGGCGCCGTTATCGCGAACGGCCGCGGCAAGGTGCACGGTCGAGATGCCGAACGACGTGCCGAACTCCACTACCGTGGCCGGGCGGCCGGCCCTGACCAGCGCGTAGAGGAGCCGGCCGGCTTCGGGCGAGACCGGGATGTACATCTGCTCGTAGGCGTCGGCTTGCTCGCGCGCCGATGCCGTGGCGAACCCGTTCGGATAGCGCCCGGCCACGTCGGCCCGGCGGGCATGGTCCTGTTCGGCGGCCCGGAACAACCGGTCGAGTAGGGACCTGACCGGCGGAGAGACAAGTGAGTTCGGCACGATCACAGCCTAGGTGCCGCGCTGGTGGCGATCCGGGCCGCCCGGTATTGCCGGCCGCGGAACCGCGCCGTTACACTGCCGTTATATTTGCCGGGCCGACGATGCGCGCAGTACGGGAGGCACGCTCATGAGCGGAAAGTTCGTCCTGGAGAAGGGCGGTACGGGTAAATTCCACTTCAACCTGCACGCGGCCAACGGGCAGGTCATCGCCACGAGCCAGCACTACGAGAGCAAAGAATCGGCGATCAAGGGGATCGAGTCGGTCAAGCACAACGCGCCCGACGCCCCGATTGAAGACAAGACCGAAGAGTAACAGGCGAGGGGCGCCGCTAGCGGCGCCCCAACATCGTGCTGGCCTCGATTCGGCGAGGTCTCGGTGCTCCTTTACTGATTTTGATTTCCGCCCTGGTTGCCTTGGTTGCCCTGGCCCCCGCCGATATCCCCCTCGGCTTGCTTTTCCGCCCCCTGAATCTCGCTGTCGAACTTGCCGCCCGTCTTGTCCTCGGCCGTCTGCCCGGCTTCCTGGACACCCTTGTCTACGACGTCGGAGTGCTCGCCGGCCATCTGCTCGGCATCGTGCATGAACTCTGACATGGGTCTTCTCTCCCTCGAGTTACCCGACGCGGTTTGAGCCTCCACCGTAGGCACGCCCTCGACGCGGCGGCAACCCCGGCCCGGTGAAGTCTGCGCTAACCCGGCCGGCCGCTGGCTGATCCGATAGCCTGGCCCGGTGGTGACGTCGCTGGCGGCCGGCGGGGCATTCCTGCTGGCGATGATCGCGGCGTCGGTATGGGCCGCCGTCGCCTGGCCGGCGGATGCGCGGATACCGATCCACTTCGGCTCCCACGAGCACTGCTACTGGGTTCCCAAGCGCGCGGGGCTGTTCGCCTGGCCCGCCGCCGGCGCGGTCCTGTACGGGATCCTCGGCGGCCTCAGCGCCAGCAGCATGGCGTCCGGCTGGGTGCCCGGCGTGCGTGACGTGCTGATGCCCGCGGTGCTGTGCGTGGCCGTCGGCTTCCAGGCAGGAGCGTTGGTCCTGGCCCGTCAGCAGCAGGACCCGGCGGGCGCGGCCATCCCGGCGGGTGGCACGGCAGCAGCGAGAGAAACCACGGCCCGTTCGGAATAAGGGGTTCATCGGTTGCGCCCCGGCCCGAGCGGGCTAGCAAACGCTTACTCGGGCGGTGGCCCGTACCATGGCATGTGCCGCCGCTGCGGGCGGCCTTCGTGCCCGGCACCGTTGACAGGAAGGCCTGGATGAGAATCGACAACAGTCCGGCCAGGGGGATGCGGGACCTGCTGCCCGCCGACGTCGCGGTCCGTGACCACGTGCTCGAGTCGATCGTGGCGGTGTACCGGCGGTTCGGGTATCAGCGGATCGAGACTCCGGCGCTGGAGAACATCGGCCGGCTGCAAACCGGGGAGGGCGCGGACAACGAGAAGCTGATCTACCAGGTGCTGCGGCGGGGGCTGCCCCCGCAGGTCCCGGCCGGTACTCCGGTCCGGGAACTCGTTGACCTCGGGCTCCGGTATGACCTGACGGTGCCGCTGACCCGGTTCTACGGGAACAACCACGCGTCGCTGCCGTCTCCGTTCCGGTCGTTGCAGGTGGGACCGGTATGGCGGGCGGAGCGTCCGCAGCGGGGCCGGTACCGGCAGTTCTACCAGTGCGACATCGACATGATCGGCGAGCCGACCGTGCTGGCCGAGGGGGAGCTGATCGAGGCCACCAGTGAAGCGCTGGCCGCGATCGGGCTGACCGGGACGACGATCAGGCTGTCGGACCGGCGGTTCCTTTCGGCGCTGGCGGCTGACACCGGAGTCCCGGAGGAGTCGCAGGATGCGTTCTTCATCGCCCTGGACAGGCTCGACAAGATCGGATGGGACGGCGTTCGCGCCGAGTTGCTGGAGCTGGGGTTCGGCGAGGCTACGGTTTCGGCCGTGCAGGACAAGATCTCGGGGCTGATGGACGTTTCCGCGCCCACGCTGGCCACGGCGCTGAGCGACAGCCTGCCCAAACTGCCCGGATCGGTGATCGACGACCTGTCGACGACCGCCTCCTGCCTGGACCGGCTGGCTGCGGAGCGCCCGCTGAGCTGGCGGTTCGATCCGACGCTGGTGCGCGGGATGGGGTACTACACCGGGCAGGTCTTCGAGGTCACCCACCCGGACATGAGCTCGTCGGTGGCCGGCGGCGGGCGGTACGACAAGCTGATCGGACGGTCCCTGGGGTACGACGTCCCGGCGTGCGGGTTCTCGATCGGGTTCGAGCGGATCGTGGACCTGCTGTCGCGGCGGCCGACGCGGGACGCGGTGGCGGTGCTCGTGGAGCCTGACGTGCCGATCGCGGACGCGCTGGCGGTGGCCCGGGAGATGCGCGGCGCGGTCGGGCCCGAGCGGGTGGTCGAGACGATCCGGCGGAGCGGGAAGTTCGGCGCGCAGCTGAGGCGGCTGGAGACGGCGGGATTCACCGGGTTCGTGCTGGTGCGCGCCGAGCAGGGCGTGACGGTGAGCGGGGAGCTTCGAGCGCTCGGCGGCGAGGCGGGCGCGTAGCGTATCGTCGGTGGCGTGCTGGTCACCACCGAGGGTGCCGTCCTGCTCCTGATCGACCTGCAGCAGCGGCTTGTGCCCGTCATCGACGACAACGAGACGATGGTGGCGCGGGCCGTCCGGCTCGCGGCGGCGGCGCAGCTGCTGGGGGTGCCGGTGCGCGCGACCGAGCAGCACCCGGCGGGCCTTGGCCCCACGGTGCCGCCGCTGGCCGCCTACCCGCAGGTGGTCCTGGCCAAGACGACGTTCTCGGCGACGGGACATCCGGGCTTCGCCCAGCTGCTGCCCGCCGGGGCCAGCCAGATCGTCCTCGCGGGGTGCGAGGCGCACGTCTGCGTCCTGCAGACGGCGCTTGGCCTGCTGGCTTCCGGGCACCGGGTGATCGTGGCGGCGGACGCCGTCGGCTCGCGGGATCCGGGTGACCGGGCGGCCGGGATCGACCGGGCCAGGCGGCACGGCGCGGAGATCGTGACGTCTGAGATGGTGTTGTTCGAATGGCTGCGCGACGCGCAGCACCCGCAGTTCCGCGAGGTGCAGAAGCTGCTCAAATGAGCGTGACCGGGACGGTCACAGCTCCAGGGTGGTGCCAGGTTCGAGCCTGGCCACTGGCGCGCCGCTGGGGGCCGCGGCCACCGACATCATCCTGGTCATAAGGCCCAGGCCGTTGTCGTTCAGGATCGCGTCGTGGATGGCGTAGCCGCGGGCCGGAGCGACCTGGCGGAAGTAGTCGATCATCTCCCCGGCCTTCAGCCACGGCGCGCTGATCGGCAGCAGCAGGGTCCGGACCGGCTCTTCGGGGACGGTGTACGAGTCGCCCGGGTGGAACAGCTCGCTCTGGACCAGGAAACCCGTGTTGATGACCAGCGGGATGTCCTGGTGGATCAGGGCGTGATCGACGCCGTAGACGTGCACCGAGAAACCCGCGACCTCCAGGGCGTCCCCGTGGCGGACCTCGCGGACGCGCGCGCCGAACTCGGCGAACTGCGCGCAGATGGACCGGTTGGCCCAGAGGGTCAGGTCCGGGTCGCTGGAAAGCCCGGCGCGTATCGCGTCCGCGTCAAGGTGGTCCGGGTGCTCGTGGGTGACCAGCACCGCGGTGGCTCCGTCCAGCGCCGCGTTCGCGTCGCTGAACGAGCCTGGGTCGATGACCAGGGTGGCACCGTCCTTCTCCAGCCTGACGCACGAGTGCCCGAGCTTGGTGAACCGCATCACGAGCCTCCAGATGGGAGATCGGGGAGCCGGCTGCTTCCGGCGTCAGCGCGACGGGCCCAACGATACCCATCTGGGACAATCGTGGGATGAGCCCGAACCGCGCGGGACGAACGTGAAGTACCAGACGGTGGCCGAGGCCTACCGTGACCTGGAGCGGGTCAGCGGGCGGCTGGCGCTTATCGAGCGGCTGGCCGCGCTGGTGGCCCAGACACCGGCCCGCCTGCTGCCGACGGTTTGCTACCTGGGCCAGGGGCTGATCGCGCCGGAGTTCGCCGGGATGGACCTCGGCCTGGCCGAGAAGATGGCGATCCGTGCGCTCGCCGCGGCCACCGATACCGACGTCGCGCAAGTGGCTGCCCGGGTGCGGGAGGCCGGCGACCTGGGCCAGGCCGCCGAGCAGTTGCTGGCGGCGACCGCTGCCGTGCGGCCGGCCACCCTGGAGGTCGCCGAGGTGGTGGGTACGCTGCGGCGGATCGCGGTGGCCGAGGGAACGGGCTCGCAGGGCCGGAAGCTGGAGCTGCTGGCCGGGCTGCTGACCCGCGCCACCCCGCTGGAGGCGCGCTACCTGCTGCGCCTGGTCACCGGGAACCTGCGGCTGGGCGTCGGCACACCCACCATCTTGGACGCGCTGGCGCAGGTGTACGCGGGCGGCCGGGCCTCCCGGCCGGTGCTGGAGCGCGGCTACAACATCTGCTGCGACCTCGGCAAGGTCGCCGCCACGCTGGTCGGCGGCGGGCTGGCCGCCGTGGCGGAGCTGCGGGTCCGGCCGGGCAGCCCGGTACGGGTCATGCTGGCCCAGCGGCTGTCCGAGGCCGACCAGATCCTGGCCAAGCTGGGCGGGCGGTGCGCGGCCGAGTACAAGTACGACGGGGTCCGGGTGCAGGCGCACCGGACCGCGGACGGGGCGATCGAGCTGTTCACCCGGCGGCTGGAGGAGATATCGGTTCAGTTCCCCGACCTCGTCGAACTGCTGGCGGGGGGGCTGGGGCCGCGCGAGGCGATCGTCGAGGGCGAGGTCGTCGCGTTCGAC
>JASHVM010000502.1:0-4177 GCA_030044595.1 Streptosporangiaceae bacterium | reverse complement strand
AACGCCTCCACGCTGAGGCTGTGCGCGCCGACGATGAGCCAGGTCATGGTGGCCAGCTTGTGCTGGCCTTCGAGCCGGACCAGGTACGCGCCGGGCCGTGGGCTCTCGTAGGACAGCCCGAGCTCGCCCAGGGCGGCTTGGAGAGCGATCTGGGCGTCGCCGGGCACCTGCGGGTCGCCGGTCATGCCCGGACTCATGCCCGGACGGTCGCGGCGGCCTCGTTCATGGCTCCGGTATACACGCCGACCAGGCGGTCTGCGGTCGCGGGCCAGTCGAAGGCGGACGCGTGGCTGAGCGCGCCGCGCGACAGCTCCGCGAGCCGGCCCGGCGCACCGATGAGCCCGGAGAGCACCCGTGCCCAGGTTACGGGGTCGTGCCCGTCGACCAGGACCCCCGAGAAGCCGTCCCGGACGGCGGTGCGGAGCCCGCCGACCGCGGCGGCCACCACCGGCGTGCCGCAGGCCTGGGCTTCCAGCGCGACCAGGCCGAACGACTCGGAGTGCGACGGCACGAGCACCATGCTCGCGGCCCGGTACCAGTCGGCCAGCTCGCGCTGCGGGCACGGCGGCTCCAGCCGGACGCGATCCGAGACGCCCAGCGCGGCGGCCAGGCCGTCCAGCCGTCCCGGGGCGCCGACCTCGGAGCCGCTCGGGCCGCCGACGATGACGACCAGCAGCCGGTCGGCCAGCGCGGGGCGGGACCGGAGCAGTTCGGCCGCGGCGCGCAGCACGATGTCCGGTCCTTTCAGCGGCTGGATCCGGCCCGCGAATACGAGCACGGTGGCATCGGCCGGCAGGCCCAGCCGGCGGCGCGCGGCGGCGGCGGGCCCGGGCCGGAACACGGACAGGTCCACGCCCGGGCTGACCGTCTCGACCCGCCAGGGGTCGGCGCCGTACAGGTCGATCAGCTGGCGAGCCTCCTCGGCGGTGTTGGCCACGAGCCGGTCGGCGGCCGCCACGACCTCGCCCTCGCCGCGGATCCGCGCCGCCGGCTCGGCGCAGTCACCGGCGGCCAGGGCCAGGTTCTTCACCTTGCCGAGGGTGTGCATCGACTGGATGAGCGGCACTCCCCACCGCTCCGCCGCGACCGCCGCGACCTGTCCGGACAGCCAGTAGTGCGCGTGCAGCAGGTCGTAGTAGCCGGGCGCGAAGGCGGCCTCGGCGCGCAGCACCTCGAAGGTGAACGAGCAGATCTGCCCGGGCAGCGCGTTCTTGTCGAGTTCCTCGAACGGCCCGGCTACCACGCTCCGGACGAGCACGCCGGGGGCGAGCTCGACCGCGGGCGGCGTGTCCCGGGAGACCGCGCGGGTGAAGATCTCAACCTCGATACCACGGTCGGCCAGGCGCTTGGCCACCTCGACCACGTAGACGTTGAGGCCGCCCGCGTCGCCGGTACCCGGCTGGTCGAGGGGGGACGTGTGAAGGCTGATGGTCGCGATCCGCCTGGGGCTCCGGAGCGCAGCGCTGCGTCGCGGCACTTCATGCACGCTCTAACCAACCCCGTCAAGCGGCAGCCTGTTCCCCGGCTACGCTTTCGGAGTATGAGGACTTTGGTGCTGCTCCGGCACGGCGAGAGCGAATGGAACGCGAAAGGCCTGTTCACCGGCTGGGTGGACGTCGGGCTTTCCGAGGTCGGCGCGCAGGAGGCCGTCGACGGGGGCCGGCTGCTGGCCCAGTCAGGCCTGCGTCCCGGCGTGGTGCACACCTCGGTGCTGACCCGGGCCATCCAGACCGCCAACATCACGCAGCAGGAGGCCGGGCTGCTCTGGCTGCCCGTGCGCAGGTCCTGGCGGCTGAACGAGCGGCATTACGGCGCGCTGCAGGGTAAGGACAAGGCCAGGACCAGGCAGGAGTTCGGCGACGAGCAGTTCATGCTGTGGCGCCGCTCCTACGACGTGCCGCCGCCGCCGATCGCCGACGACGACCCTTTGTCCCAGTCCGGCGACCCCAGGTACGCCGGCCTGCCGCCGGAAATCAGGCCGCGCACCGAGTGCCTGAAGGACGTGGTGGCCCGCCTGCTGCCTTACTGGTACGACGCCATCGTGCCCGACCTCGGCCGCGACGGCACGGTGCTGATCGTCGCGCACGGCAACTCGCTGCGCGCGCTGGTCAAGCACCTGGACGGGATCAGCGACGCCGCGATAGCGGAGCTGAATATCCCGACCGGCATCCCCCTCGTCTACGAGCTGGACGACGCGTACCGGCCCGCGGTCGTCGGCGGCCGCTACCTGGATCCGGAAGCCGCCGCCGAGGCGGCGGAGGCGGTCAGGAATCAGGGGCGGTGAGGGAGGCCGGGACGAGGCGGCTGTGAACCAGAGTTTGTCGGAGGTTAATGTCCAGATGAACAACGTCCGAACATCACCTGCCAAGTTCCGGGGGGTGCTGTCTTGCCCATGGTGATACCGCATACCATTAGCCTTGTCCGTCTTCACTGGTCACGTCCTAGGCCTGCGCGAACAGCGGAGATCGCATGGCGATAAGAACCAGGGGCGGCGCCTCCGTGCGGCAGGCGCGTGGCTCCAGGCTCAGGGCTACTCATCAGTCGGCCAGGCTGCCCCCTGGCATCGCGTCCGTCCTTTCCGTGCTCTCATCCTCGGCCGTGGTCGTGGACAGCAACGACTGCGTGCTCCGGGCCAACTCCGCGGCCCGCGCCTTCGGGCTGGTCAAGGGCGACCGGCTCATGGTCAGCGAGCTGGCCGCGCTGGCGCGCCAGGTCCGCCGGGACGGGGAGATCAGGGAGGGCGAGTTCGAGGTCCCGGTGCCGAGGTTCGGCGGCCGGACGACGAGTTTCGCCGTCCGGGTGGCGCCGCTCGGCGCGGCCGTCGGCGGCGGCGGGCTGGTGCTGGTGCTCGCGGATGACAAGACGGAAAGCCGGCGGGTGGATGAGGTGAAGCGGGACTTCGTGGCCAACACCAGCCACGAGCTCAAGACGCCGGTCGGCGCCCTGGCGCTGCTCGCCGAGACGATCGAGGACGCGGCCGACGACGCCGAGGCGGTGCGCAGGTTCGCCGGCAAGATGCGGCAGGAGGCGCAGCGGCTGACGAACCTGGTACAGGATCTCATCACGCTGTCCAGGATCCAGGCGGTCGAGCCCGTCCCGGATCCGCGCCCGGTCGACCTCGACGTGGTCGTCGCCGAGGCCCTCGACCGCTGCCGGATGAAGGCCAACGCGCGCGGCATCACGCTCGCCTCGACCGGGACGCGCGGCCTTTCCGTGCTCGGGGACGAGGATCTGCTCGTCACCGCGCTGCGCAACTTGCTGGAGAACGCCGTGGCGTACAGCCCGGAGCGCACCCGGGTGGTCATCGGCCTGAAGCGGGCGCCCGACGGCAACGCCGAGCTGAGCGTGGCCGATCAGGGCATCGGCATTCCCGAGCGCGACCTCGAGCGGATCTTCGAGCGCTTCTACCGGGTCGACCCGGCGCGCTCGCGCGCCACCGGCGGCACCGGCCTCGGGCTGGCCATCGTCAAGCACGTGATGGCCGCGCACAATGGAAGGGTGACAGTGCGCAGCGTGGAAGGTGCCGGGTCCACGTTCACGCTGTTCATGCCGTTGCGGAGCGAGCATGCCAGCACCGGCGCGGCCTGATCAGGAGTCTGACTCGAAAACTCAACATCCCCACGAGCCCCAGGAGGGACTCAAGTGACACGCGTGCTGGTCGTTGAGGACGAGGACTCGTTCAGCGACGCCATCTCATACCTGCTCCGCAAGGAAGGCTTCGAGGTCGCCGTCTGCTCGACCGGCCCCGACGCACTCGACACGTTCGACCGGACCGGCGCCGACCTGGTCCTGCTCGACCTGATGCTGCCGGGCCTGCCGGGCAGCGAGGTGTGCCGGTCGCTGCGGGAGAAGTCGAACGTGCCGGTGATCATGCTGACCGCCAAGGACAGCGAGATCGACAAGGTGGTCGGGCTGGAACTCGGCGCCGACGACTACGTGACCAAGCCGTTCTCGTCCCGCGAGCTCGTCGCCCGGATGAGGGCGGTGCTCCGGCGCCACGGCGAGCCCGACGACGTGACCGAGTCCGCCCTGGAATCCGGGCCGGTGCGGATGGACGTGGAGCGGCACGTGGTCACCGTCCGCGGCGGCTCGGTGCAGCTGCCGCTGAAGGAGTTCGAGCTGCTCCAGGTGCTGCTGCGCAACGCCGACCGGGTGCTGACCAGGATGCAGCTCATCG
>JASHVM010000501.1:0-7300 GCA_030044595.1 Streptosporangiaceae bacterium | reverse complement strand
CGCCGAGGACCTGGTCCAGGAGACCTACCTGCGCGCCTGGCGCTCGTACGACAGCTTCGAGGGCCGGTCCTCGGTGCGCACGTGGCTGTACCAGATCGCCACCAATGCGTGCCTCACGGCGCTGTCCCGTCGCGATCGCCGGGTGCTGCCGTCGGGACTATACGACGCGGAGCCGGATCCGGCGGTATGGCCCGAGGGTGCCGGACCGGACGTCGCGTGGCTCGACCCGGTCCCGGACACGCTGGCGATCCCGGAGACGGCCGACCCGGCGGTCATCGTCACCGCGCGCGAGAGCCTGCGGCTGGCACTGATCGCGAGCTTGCAGTATCTGCCGCCCCGGCAGCGCGCCGTGCTCGTCCTGCGCGACGTGCTCGAGTTTCCCGCCGCGCAGGTCGCGGTCATGCTCGAAACGACGACGGCGTCAGTGAAGAGCGCGCTGCAGCGGGCCCGGGTCCGGCTGGAGGAAGTAGCCCCCGCAGCTGATCAGATCACCGAGCCGGACATACCGCAGGCGCGGGCGCTGCTGGATGAGTACATCGCCGCGTTCGAGAACGCCGACGCCGCTGCCCTCGAGCGGCTGCTGGTCGAGGACGTCATCCTGGAGGCGACGCCGCTGCGGTCCTGGTTCTCGGGCCGCCGTGCCTGCATCCCGTTCCTGCGCGACCGCGTCCTCGGCGCCGCCGGCGACTGGCGGATGCTCGCCACCGGCGCCAACGGCCAGCCCGCCGCGGCGGTGTACGCGCGGGACGCTGACGGGCAGCTGCAGCCCTACGGCGTCTGCGTGCTAACCGTGACCGACCGCGGGATCAGCCGGGTTTCCTCGTTCGGAAATCCCGGCCTGCTCGCGGTGTTCGGCTTTCCTCCCGAGCCGGGTATGACCGGACCATGGACGCCCACCTCGAGGTAGTCGTCATCCAGGCCTCCGACGCGGACCGGGCCAAGGCCTTGTATTCCATGCCAACTCGGTTGTCTCGGCCATCCGTGTTTACGCCGTCCCGGCGATGCAGGCAGGGCTCGATGACCCGGCCCAGCAAGACCCGAAGGCGCACGATCTCCGGCATACGGCAGCTAGCTTGCTGCTTGCTCAGCACGTTCCGGCCCGTGTGGTGATGGAGATCCTCGGACATAGCCAAATAGCGCTGACGATGAACACCTACAGCCATGTTGCGCCGGAGGTATCGCGGGAGGCTGCGGAGCGTATGGCCCGTGCTCTACGGCAGGACCGAGACCAGGACGACGATGACCGCCGGGCGCGGCAAAGGACTGGCGGCAGGTGTTCGCCATTGTTGCTCTGAACCGCCGTCAGCGCAAATGCCATCACTGAGGGTGGCGTTTACCAGGGGTTTTACGGGCGGGTGCGCCGCCAGGGACTCGAACCCCGAACCCGCGGATTAAGAGTAGCCTGGCCCGCCGCTCCGGACGCACTGCCTGCACGGATACCACGGACTGGTGCAGCCGATTTATCGTCCGAGCCGCACCCGAACGGCCGTTCTGTTACGCCGGCGTGTGCCGATACTCGCCGACGGATCACGCGTGCAGCCACGGCAGCGGGTTCACACGGTGGCGTCGGGCGAGCGGCACGAAAGGCGATGGCCAGCGTGAGTGATAACTGGCCGTTATCGCAACTTAGGTCCCGAGCGGATGCATCGCCCGCCCCAAACTCGGCAGCAAACCGCCCATCGCCGCTGAATAGCGGAGGTTAGCTATCCGGGACCGGCCTGATCTACCGGCGGCGGTATGCGGCGTCCAGTGTCGTAGTGCCGAAGTTCCACATGTTGTCAGCGACGTTGATCGTGACTGCGGGGGGAACGATCTGGTCGATGCGGTCAAGCACGTCGGTGGACAGGTCGATTCCGTCGGCGGCGAGATAGCCGTCTAGGTGCTCCATGGTGCGCGGGCCGATGATCGCGGAGGTGACCGCGGGGTGCCGGGTGACAAACGCGACTGCCATCTGGATAAGGGTCAGCCCGGCCTGGTCAGCGAGTGCGCCGAGGGCATCGGCCGCAGCGAGTTTTGCGGCGTTGGCCGGGTTGGCGGCGTCGTAGGCGCCGGGGAAACGCCGCGCCCGGGCGGCCGAGCCCGGGCCGCTGACATCCCGGCCGTTCCGGTACTTGCCCGACAGCCAGCCCCCGGCCAGCGGGCTGTAGGCCATGACGCCCATCCCGTGGCGCAGGCAGGTCGGCAGCACGTCGTACTCGACGGCGCGAGTCAGCAGAGAGTAGGGCGGCTGCTCGGTGCGGAACCGCCCGTGGCCGCGGCGGTCGGCGGTCCACTGGGCCTCGACGATCTGGGAAGCGGGAACCTTCGACGCGCCGAAGTAGCGGATCTTGCCAGCGCGCACGAGGTCTGTCAGGGCGCCGAGGGTCTCGTCGATATCGGTGTCCGGGTCGGGAACGCCCACTTGATAGAGGTCAATCCAGTCGGTCTGAAGCCGCCGCAGTGATCCCTCGACCCCCTCAGTGATCCACCGCCGCGACGCTCCGCGATGGTTGGGGTCCTGGCCGAAGGGCGGACCGAACTTGACGGCGAGCACCACGCTCTCCCGTCGGCCGCCGGCCAGCGCCTCGCCCAGGATCTGTTCTGACTCGCCTGCAGAATAGCCATCGGCGGTATCGATGAAGTTGATCCCGGCGTCCAGCGCCCTGTGGATGATCTTGACCGCGTCGTCGTGGTCGGAGTTGCCGAACGCGCCGAACATCATCGCGCCCAGGCATAGCTGGCTGACCGAGACGCCGGTGCGCCCCAGGGGCCGGTATTCCATGGCAAGCTCCTTGAGCCGCCGGAGTCGGTCGCGGCGGGTTGGTAGGATCGGGTGCGCCGACAGGCGGATAGCCTGTCCACTTCACTCTAGCGATAACCGGATAGCCTGTCCAATTGGAGCCTCGATGCCCGCTCGCCAAACCCCGGCACCCACGAGACGAGCCGACGCCGAGCGCAACCGCTACAAGATCCTCGCCGCCGCCCGCGCCGCGTTCGCCGATCCTGATGCCGTGGTGTCGATGGCCGAGATCTCGCGGCGCGCCGGCGTCGGCATGGCGACCCTGTACCGCAACTTCCCCGGACGCCACGAGCTCCTCGAGGCCCTCTACACCGACGAGGTCAATGCCATCTGCCAGGCCGCCGAGACCACCGGCGGCGAGACCCCCGGAGCGGCTCTGGCGGCCTGGCTGCGCCGGTTCTTCGCCTTTACCACGAGCAAGCGGCACATCGCCGCCGAGCTACTCAAGCACACGGACCGCACCGATCCCCTCTTCAAAAACGGCCGCACCCGGGTGATAATCGCGGGCCGGCCGCTCCTCGCCGCCGCGCAGTACGCCGGCGAGGTCCGCGACGACCTCACCCTCGAGCAGATCCTCGACATGATCGTCGCCATCGCCACGATCCACGGCGACACCGGCTACACCGGACCAATCCTCCAGGCCGCACTCGACGGCCTGCGCCCCCCGGCTGATGCGACGCCCACCCTCGGGGGCTCGAACCGGTAAGCCTGGTCGCCATGGCGCGGATGGCGGCATCGCGCTTCACGGCGACCTCATCAGGCCGCAGCCGACCGACAGAGCCATCGGCTAATGGCCGGTTATCCGGTACATCGGAAGTCGCTTCGGCGGCGATGTGCGCGGTGCGGAGCGGCGTACGTCGACCCGCTCGCTCGCCCAGGATCGACAGAGGAACTGCTACGGAGAGCGAACATCCCACGAGGGCAACAACCAATTGTTCGGGCATAACGAGTATGCGCGGGCTGAGACCCATCCCGATGATCGGCGACTGAGTACAGCTCACGGCGTCGTTGGCAGTCTGTCGCCATCGTCGCGCCGCCCAACGTTTATGAGAGATGATGGTGCTGGCCGGAGCGGTCGGCGTCGCCGGCGCCGACCGCTCACGGCAGGGAGTCCAAGAAATCGGCGTCTCGCTCGACACGGTGACCGTGACCCGCCGGGCCACCAGCTTCCTTGAGATGCGCTGGCCCGATGCTGACACCACGAAAACGGCACAGGGCAGGACGGACCGCGAAGCCAGCCCAGAGCACAACCTCGGCGGTCATAGCCTGGCTTATCGCCCGGCAACTGGCCGTAGGGGATTCCTGGCCGTAGGATTGCAAACCGGGAGGGGTCGGCGTGTCGGCGTTGCCAGCCTGTTGCGCGAGTTTCGTATCGCCACGAGCCGTCCTCAGGAGGCGCTCGCGGAGCGGTGCCGGATGAGCCAGGCCATGATGGCGGCCCTTGAGCAGGTGCGGTGCCAGGCGTCACGCGTGTCGGCCGTGGCGCTGATCGCGGACAGCCTGAGCTGTCGGCTGCTGACCGGGCGAGGCTGGCCGAGGCCGCCCGGCTCCCAGGCTCATCCGCCGGGCTTCCCGTCCGCTTGGGTGGTCCGGTGGCCAGGCTGGGCGGAAGCACCATGCCGCTGACCCGAGCAAAGTTCCCCGTGCGGCTCACCCCGTTGGTGGGGCGAGAGCGCGAACTCGGTGCCATCGCCGACGCGCTCACCCGCAGCCGCCTGCTAGTCCTCACCGGTCCGGGCGGCACGGGCAAAACTCGGCTGGCGCTGGCCGCTGCCATGTCCGCGGAGGCGTCGTTCCCCGACGGGGTCTGCTGGGTGGAGCTAGCGCAGATCGATGACCCTGGCATCGTCGGGCAGGCTGTCGCCAGCAGGCTGGAGGTGCCTGACACGCCAGGGCAAGACCCCGCCGAGGCCGTTGCCGAGTACATCGGCGAGCATCGGGTGCTGGTCGTGCTAGACAACTGCGAGCACCTCGCGGGCGAGACGGCCAAGCTGGCGGAGAACCTGCTCTGGGCCTGCCCCGCCCTGGTCGTGCTGGCCACCAGCCGTGAGGCGCTCCGGGTAGAAGGCGAAGTCAACTGGCGGGTGCCGCCGCTGTCGCTGCCCGCGGCTGGTCGGGCGGCCACCGCGGCGGCGCTAGTCTCGTCCGCTGCGGTCAAGCTGTTCGAGCAGCGGGCGCAGCTGGTCCGGCCGTCGTTCCGGGTCACCGACGACAACGCCGCCAAGGTCGCGTCGATCTGCCAGCGGCTCGACGGCCTGCCGCTGGCGATCGAGCTGGCCGCCGCGAGGATGCGGATGCTTTCCTCGGCGCAGCTCGCCGAACGGCTGGACGACATGTTCGCCGTGCTGGTCGGCGGCGCACGGTCCGCGCCACCGCGGCACCAGGCCCTGCACGCCACCTTGGACTGGAGCCACCACCTGCTCGATGCCTACGAACGGGTCACCTTCCGGCGGCTGGCCGTATTCTACGGCGGCTTCACGATGGAGGCGGCCGAGCAGGTGGCCGCGGGCGGGGAAATCAGCGGGGACGCGATGCTGGAGCTGGTCACCAGGCTGGCGGACAAGTCACTACTGCGGGTCGACGACGCGCACGGCGACTCGCGCTACCAGCTGCTCGCCACCATCCGGGAGTATGCCGCCGAACGGCTGGCCGAGGCGGGCGAAGAGGACCAGGTCCGGCGGGCGCACCTGAATCACTACATGGAGCTGGCCGAACGTTCGGCCGACCGGATCGAGCCGATCGAGGTGGGCGGCCCGGATCCGGGCGCGGGCTCAGGCGCCATCGCGGGCTCCGGCGCGGCAGCGGGCCAGCTGGAGCGGCAGCTGGACCGGCTGGACGCCGAGCTGCCGAACCTGCGGCGGGCCTTCGAGTACGCCAGCGAGACCGGCGAGGCGGTGGCCGCACTGAGGATCGCCGGGGCTCTCGGCCGGTACGCGTACCTGCGCGGCCGCTACCAAGAACTCCGGCAGTGGATGGACGCGGCCGTCACCGCCGCGCCGGACGCGTCCGCCGCGCTGCGGGCCAGGGCGCTGCTCGGCAGTGGCCGGCTGGCCCTGCTGCAGTGCGACTACGCCCCGGCCGCGCGCCGGCTCGAGGACGCGCTCCGGCTCTACCGCGAGCTGGGCGATGCAAAGGGGATCGCCCGCGCGCTGCAGGTCCTCGGCAGCGTGGCCCGCGAGCAGGGCCGGTACAAAAGGGCCGCGGAGCTTTACGAGGAGGGCCTGGCCGTGGCCCGGGCGGCCGGGGACCGGTGGGGGGTGGCCAGCGCGCACGACTACCTGGCCTTCGCCTCCTGGCTGCAGTGCGACTTCGGCCGGGCCGCCGACGAGGCCAGTACCGCGCTGGCCGCCTTCCGCGAGCTCGGCGACATCGAAGGCCTGGCGTGGTCGCTGATCAGCTCGGGGGTGGCGGCCCGCTACGAAGGCGATGCCGAACGAGCCACGGAACTACTGATCGAGAGCCGGTCCTTGTCCGAGGGAGTCGGCTTTCGCGAGGGCATCGCCTACGCCGATGAGCAGCTCGGCCTGCTCGCCGCGGCGCGAGGCGCCGCGGCGGCGGTCCCGCTGCTGCGGCACAGCCTGAAACTGCACACCGAGCTGCGTGACCGGTGGCGGATGTCCAGCGTGCTCGAGGACCTGGCCGCGGTCGCGCTGGCCCGGGGCCAACCGGATGCCGAGTCCGGTCCGGCCGCGGCGGCCGCGGCGCTCACCGCGGCCAGGCTGCTCGGCGCTGCCGAGGCCATCCGGGAGGCGATCGGCACCACCATCGCCCCGTGCGAGCGCGAGCAGCACGACAAGACGGACAACCGGGTCCGGGCCGTCCTGGGCAAGAGTGCGTTCACAGCGGCACGGCGGCAGGGCCGAATCACCCCGCTAGACGAGCTCGTGGCGGAGCTGGCCGCCCCGCCCACTGGGGCCGCTGATGCCAGAGTAGATCGAAAGGCCGATGAGGCTATTGGGCTGGAGCGGGCCGCCGGGGCAAACGGACCGGCGGATGGCACAAAGAGGCAGCAGGCTGCCGGGACGGAAGGAGCGCAGCAGGGTGTCCGGGCGCGGGCTGGCGGGCGGGCGCGGACGCCACGGCCGCGGGCGCAAGCTGAGCGGGTTCCGGGTGAGCGGGTCCTGGCCGGGAGGCTACGGATCCGGGCGCTGGGCGGCGCCACGGTGGAGTTGGGGGATACGACGCTGACCACAGCCGACTGGGGCTACGCCAAGCCGCGCGAGCTGATGTTCCTGCTCGCCTGCTCGCCACCGATGACCAAGGACCAGATTGCGACGGCTTTGTGGCCTGACCTGTCGCGCCAGCAGCTGGGCAACGCGCTGCATACTGCGCTGCGCGACCTCCGCCGCGCGCTGGGCGATCCCGGCTGGGTGCTGTATTCGGACAGCCGGTACCGGTTCGACCGTTCGCGGCCGTATGAATGCGACGTGACGACGTTCGAGGACGCGCTGGCCGCCGCGCGCCGCGCCCGGCCCGCCGAGTCGGCCCTGCCCGACCTGCAGCGCGCCATCGCCGCCTACG
>JASHVM010000500.1:0-3084 GCA_030044595.1 Streptosporangiaceae bacterium | reverse complement strand
CCTGCCCAGGGGTGCTCATGCGCCCGCCCCGGCCGGCTCGGCGGGCTCCGCGGACCCGGCTGCTGCGGCCCGTCCGGCCTCGGCCAGCGCGGCGGCCAGCTCGTCGAGAGCCTGCTCGGCGGCGTCCCGCTGGCTGCGGTCAAGCGGATGGCTGGAGAACCTGGCCTCGTAGAACAGCGCGGTCAGCCGGGCAGCTGCCGTGCCGCGCACCAATCCGCTGCTCCTCGCCCGCGCCAGCAGCTCGTCCGGCGTATCGGCGACGGCCCTGGCCGCGCCCCGCTCGGCCAGGCTGTTCTCCATCGCCACGTAGCACGCGATGATGGCCGCCCGCGCGTCATCCAGCGTGCGCAGCGCCGACCGGCCCGACTCCACCGCCTCTCGCAGATCCTCCGGGTCCTCCGCGATGAAGCTGCCTTCCCGCGGCCCGACCGGCGGCCGCAGCCGCCTGGCCCACCAGATGCTGAGCACGACCCCCGCCAAGAGCACCAGGATGAGCAAGGCGTACAAGAGCGCAGCCACGGGGACGTGGATGGTCGCCGCGTTCAGCGACCCGCCTTGCGGGAGCTTCGTCTTCAGTCGCCCGGGTGGTGCCTGCCCCGGCTTCGAAGTTACCGCGGGTAGGCGCAGGCGCTGGGCCAGGACAATGCCTACCGCCACGGCGGCCATCCCGGCGCCGAGCAGGAAGATCAGCACCCCGCGCAGCTTGACCGCCACCAGGTTGGCCGGCTCCGCGTTCAGCCCGCCGGCCCGGCGCCTGATCGTGACCGCCAGCAAGGCCCCGAGTACGACCTCCAGCGCGAGGCCGACCACCAGCCCATCTTGATGCAGCGGCCCGTTCCACCGGGGCCGAGCCGCCACCCCGCGCAGCCCGGCCAGCCCCAGGATGATCAGCAGCGCCAGCGGCAGCACCAGCGGCCAGGGGGTGCCCGTGCGGCCCGCCGTTCCCGGCGGCGCCGTTCCCGGCTGGCGGCTGGTCATGGTCTCGCATTCCTGACGTGACGGGCGGCCCTGCCCGGCCAGGCCCGGTTGGGTCGGCCGGGTGATACCTACCTGGGCAAACCATACCCGTCAAGGCGCGCGGCAAAGGCCCTGGCGACGGGGTTGACCTCGCTGGTCAGGGCCTGCTTGGCGTCGCGGTCGGGGAACGTGCCCGCGCTGCGTCCAGGGCCGGCGGCCGCCAGCACTCCCCTACGGGTTCTTGGCCGCGCCGGCCTGGGCCTTGGCGGCGGCCTTCTTCTCCTGCTTGTAGGACCGCACCCGGGCCAGTGACTCGGCATCGGAGATGTCCGCCACGGACAGGTGCGAGCCCTCGGCGCCGAACGTCCCCGCCGCCTCCCGCCAGCCCGGCGGCCGCACGCCCAGCTGCTTGCCCAGCAGGGCCACGAAGATCTGCGCCTTCTGCGCGCCGAACCCGGGCAGCGCCGCCACCCGCTTCAGCAGCTCGGCGCCCGACCCCGCGGACCGCCACACCGCAGCGGCGTCGCCGTCGTACCGGTCGACGATCAGCCGGGCCAGGTCCTGCACGCGCGCCGCCATCGCCTTCGGGTAGCGATGCAGGGCCGGCCGTTCGGAGAAGACAGCGGCCAGCGCCACCGGGTCGAAGTCGGCCAGCTCGGCGGCGGAGGGTTCGTGCCCGAGCCGGCGGGCCAGGTCGAGCGGCGCGCTGAAGGCACGCTCCAGCGGCACCTGCTGGTCGAGCAGCATGCCGATCAGCAACGCGAGCGGGTCGCGGGTCAGCAGCTCGTTGGCCTCCGGCGCGACCGGCATCGAGATCGTCACGCTGCCCTCCCTAGTGCCGCGACCGCGTATGCCCGCAGCGTACTCTCCGGTCAAGATCCGCCCAAGGCGCTATAAGCTAGAAGGAGCCGGGCTGGCCAGGGGGCTCCGGCCCGGGATGGATGAAACGGAGTCAGCATGGCACCGCACTTGAAGTGGGGCATCGCAGGGGTCATCATCGGCTTTATCCTGCTCTTCATCGTTCCGTGGCCGATAGCCCTCGCGCTCATCGTGCTCGCGGTGGCCGTCCCCGCCGGGGCCTGGATGATGCTCGATGAGTCGCAGCGACGGCGGTACCGCGAGCTCCGCCGCCGGCAGCGGGAGATCCGCTAGCAGCGGTCCGCTTCCATGCGGGGAATGATGAGCCCGCGCCGGGAATTGCAGTTATGGCAGTTCACTCTGCTCTCCCCGGACCCGCCCAAGGAAGGAAGCAGATGGCCGTCCGCCGCCTGAATCATGCCGTTCTTTACGTGCACGGTCTCGAGCGCACCGTCGAGTTCTACCGGCAGACCCTCGGGTTCGAGGTCCGTATGGAGATTCCCGGCCGCGCCGCTTTCCTCCACGCGCCAGGCTCCGCCAACGACCACGACCTCGGCCTGTTCGAGATAGGAACCGGCCGCGCGCCCGATCGCCCAGAACGCCCCGGGCTGTACCACCTGGCCTGGGAGGTCGGCACGCTGGGGGATCTGGCCGAGGCCCGGGCCAAGCTGGACGCGGCCGGAGCGCTGGTGGGGGAGAGCGACCACCGCGTGTCGAAGTCCTTGTACGCGAAGGACCCGAGCGGCATCGAGTTCGAGGTCATGTGGCGGGTGCCGGCCGAGGACTGGGCGGCGGAGATGGCCGACGGCGGCATGACCATCCCGCTCGACTGGGACGCGACCCTCGCCCGCTGGGGCCGCGACCAGGTGACCGGCGCCGCCGCCGGCTCACCCACCTGAGCCGAACCCGGCTCAGCGCCCTGAGCCGAACCCGGCTCAGCGTCCTTCGGCAACCCGGGTGATGTAGGTCACCGCCACGAACGAACGGAACATCGCCAGCGGGTCGTCGCCGCTGATGCTCACCGTCCGCAGGCCGGCCCGCTCGGCGCCCCGTACCCACGAGGCGACCTCGGCCATGTCCGCCGTCTGCACGTGTACGTCGAGGGTTGCGGGCAGCGAGATGTCTGGCGCCTTGAGCCCGCCCGCCCGCTGCACCGCTCTCCGGGCCCCGGCGGCGATCATCTCGCGGGCCGCCTCCGGGTGCAGGTTCTCCGCGCCGAACCGGGTGAACGACTCCTTGACCACCACACGTTCCGCGCCGGCCAGGAAC
>JASHVM010000499.1:0-2891 GCA_030044595.1 Streptosporangiaceae bacterium | reverse complement strand
GGCGAGCAGGCGCTCGGCCGCGTCCTTGTCCCGAGCCGGGGTCAGCCGCACGTGCCGGATCGATCGCCAGCCCTTCCCGGTGAGCAGGAACTCCCGGTCGGCCGGCAGCGCGGCGATGCCGTTCATGATGGCCTGCGGGTCACCCAGGTGCCGCTCCCTGGCCGGCCGCGCGTTGACCACGTCGGTGACCTCTCCGCTTTGCGGGTCGATCCCAGCCAGGTAGTGCGTGCCCGCCACGTTCGCCCAGATCGTGCCCGCCGACCAGGCCAGGTCGTTCAGGCCCTGGACGCGGGCGCCCCCGCTCCGGACGTGGATCACCGCCTGCGGGCTGAGGTCCCGGGTGTCGCGGCGCACCAGCTCGCTGCTCCCGTCGCTGGTCACCACGTACTCGCCGGCGGCGCAAAGACCCCAGCCCTCCCGGTTGTAGGGCACTCGCTCCGCCAGTTCCAGCGTGCGAGCGTCCCACCGCAGCGCGACCCGCTCTCGCCAGGTGAGCTGCCAGATGACGTCGCCGACCTGGCAGATGCCCTCGGCGAAGAACTCCGCGGGCACCTCGGCGCGCTGCTCGGCCTGGCTGGCGCCCAGCCGGTAACGGGACAGGGCCGAGATCCCGTACCCGCCGGTGGACTCGCACACCGTCCCGTCCTCCGCGATCAGCCCCTGGGTGAACCCCCGTCCGGGATGCCCGACCCGCCGGATGACCTCGGCCCGCCAGGTTCTCAGCTGCCACCGCCTTCCGGTCTGCTGTCCGCGCCTCAGCGTAGTCGGCGGCCCATTTCCTTGGTGAAGTAGCCGCCGAGTTCTTCCACCGCTGCCTTGAAGCGGTCCGACTGGAGCAGCGACCAGAGCGGCGCGAGCTGCGATGATCCCATCGCGCCCGGCGCGACGACCAGATCGTACGGCTCGGTGACGAGCGGCACGAAATCCAGCCCGAACGCCCGGGCAGCCGCCATGATCCCCATCCCCGCGTCGGCCCGCCCGGAAGCGATCGCGGCGGCAACCGCCAGGTGCGTTGGCTCCTCCCGCGCGTACCCTTCGATCGAGGACGGCGCGAGTGACAGCTGCCCGAGCATGACGTCCAGCAGTACACGTGTCCCGGCGCCGCGTTGCCGGTTCACGTACCGGACGCCGGGACGGCAGAGGTCAGCCAGCCCTTCGATCTCCAGCGGGTTCCCCACCGCCACCATCAGCCCCTGCGACCGTTCGACCAGCCGCACCACGGCCACGTCCGGGCTGGCCGCGCCGAATACCCGGTTCAGGTACGGCAGGGTGTACTCGCCGGTTTCCGGGTCGAGCAGGTGCGACCCGGCGATGTGACACAGCCCGTCGCGCAGTGCTACCAGCCCGCCGAGCGACCCGACGTTCGACGACGCGAGTGTCACCAGCGGATCGTCGGCGCGCAGCGCGGATGACGCGAGGTCCAGCACCAGGTCGTGCGACCCGATCGCCACGATCGTACGCGCGATCTCGTCGGACCCGCGCAGCAGCTCGACTGACACGGAAGAACCCGCGTGGTGTCCTTCCACCCCGGCGGGCACGACGAGCAGCCCGTCGGCGCGGACGAGCGAGGTCAGTACGCCGGCGCCGCGCGGCAGCGGCGTAGCCACCAGGGACCCGCCGACGCGACCGAGCCGGACCCGCACCCAGTCGTCCATGCCGAGCGGCGAAGCGAGCTTGCGGGCCAGCCGGGCCGTCGTCTGCGGCCGCTGGCGCGGCGCGGCACCGGACAGCTCAGCCAGCAGCGGCACCGCGAAGATGTCGAACGTGAGCGCTGCCGATACCGGGTAGCCGGGAGCGCCGAGCACCGGCGTGCGCCCGACGACCCCCAGGACGACCGGGTGCCCGGGCCGGACGGCGACCCCGTGCACGGCCAGTATGCCTTCGGCCGCCACTACCTGCGAGGTGTAGTCGTCCCGCCCGGCGCTGGATCCGGCGATCACGATCAGCAGGTCGCACCGGGAGGCAGCCGCTCGCACGGCGGCTGCGATCCGTGCCGGGTCGTCCGGCTCGATCGGCAGTACCTGCGCCTCGCAGCCCACCTCCCGGGCCTGCTCCGCGAGCATCAGCGAGTTCGTGTCGAGTATCTCGCCCGGGCCCGGCTCGGTGCCGATCGGCCGCACCTCGTCGCCGGTGGGAAGGATAAGGACGAAGGCCTTCTTCCGGACGGTCAGCTGGGTCTGCCCGGCCGCAGCCGCTGCGGCCAGGTCGACGGACCGCAGCCGGTGGCCTTCCGGCAGCAGCAGCTCGCCCGCGCTGACGTCCTCGCCGATCGACCGGACGTGCTGGTACGGGGGAACCGCGGCGCGCAGTTCGGCGCGGCCGGCGGCGTCGTAGTGGACGTGCTCGCGCATGACCACCGCGTCGCGCCCGTCGGGCATCGGGTCGCCGGTGTCCACCACGTCGTAGGCGCCGGGCGGGAGCCATTCCGGGGTGGTCTCGCTCGCGCCGAGCGTGTCGGCGGCGCGGACGGCGATGCCGTCCATCCCGGCGGCGTCGAAGGGCGGCGAGGACCGGATCGCCCACACCGGCGCGGCCGTGACGAGCCCGGCGGCCTCGGCGACGGGCACGGTGACGGCGGGCAGCCGCTCGGGGCAGCCGTCGACCTCACGGGCGGCGCGCCAGGCGGCCAGGGCCTGCGCCGCGGGCACGTCCTTGATGAAGGGGCTGTCAGGCATACAGGATCACGTTCACCTCGCTGCCCGCGTCGAGCCCGGTCGCCTCGTCTGGGATCACAATGTAGCCGTCGGCCGCCGTCAAGACCGACAACAGCGCCGACAGGCCGAACACCGGTACCGCCAGGCCGTCGCTGACCTTTACCTGGACGACGTCGAGCCGCCCGGTCGCCGAGGCGAGATCCCGGGACAGCCTGGCCCGCGTCGAGGGTTCCGGCG
>JASHVM010000498.1:0-5121 GCA_030044595.1 Streptosporangiaceae bacterium | reverse complement strand
CTCGTGACAATCGCGGACGGGCGGGACGACATCGGGGCGACGGTCAGCGCGTTCTGCCCGGTGTCGGCTGATCCGCCGCTGGTGCTGGTGTCCCTGATGGGCGGGTCGTATCCGGCCGAGGTGTTCAGCCGGGCGGACAAGCCTGCCACCCGGTTCGCCGTCACGCTGCTCTCGGCCGGGCAGCGGATGGTGGCCGGGCGCTTCGCGGCCTCGGGCCGTCCCGGCGCGCGGCTGATGCTCGACGACGTGCCGCACCGGCGGGGCCCGGACTCCGGTGCGCTGATCGTCGACGGCGGCCTCGCGGCGGTTGAGTGCTCGGCCGAGCAGCAGATCGTGGCCGGGGACCACCTGCTGGTCATCGCGCGGGTGACTGGCGTCCCCTACGTGACGGAGTCCGGTGAGCCCCTCATCCGTTTTCGTCGTCACTACCTCCCCCTATAGTCTCTAGCGTGTCTTCCCTACAGGAGCTCTCGTGCCCGACTTTGACACCAGCGTCCCGCACATAGCCCGCGTCTACGACTACTGGCTGGGCGGCAAGGACAACTTCGCCGCCGACCGGGAACTGGGGGAAAGGACCCTGCAGGCCTACCCGAACCTGGTGTACTCGGTCCGCGCCAACCGGGCGTTCCTGGCCCGCACCGTGCGCTTCTTCGCCGAGGAGGGGATCAGGCAGTTCCTCGACATCGGCACCGGGATCCCGACCGCCAACAACACCCACGAGGTCGCCCAACGCGTCGCGCCGGACGGCCGGGTCGTCTACGTCGACAACGACCCCGTCGTGCTCTCGCACGCCCAGGCCCTGCTGAAGAGCACCCCGCAGGGCAGGTGCGCCTACCTCGACGCCGACCTGAAAGACCCGGACGCCATCCTGGCCCAGGCCGCCGGCACGCTGGACTTCACCAAGCCGGTCGCGGTCATGCTGATCGCGGTCATGCATTTCGTCGGCGACGACGCCGAAGCCGGCGCCATCATCGGCAAGCTGATGGGGGCGTGCGTGCCGGGCAGCTTCGTGGCGATCTCGCACGTAGGCCGCGATATCGACACCGACCAGCAGACCGAGATGGTGCGGCGTCTCAACCAGTCCATGGCGCAGAAGGCGACGATGCGCGACCGGGCGGGCGTCATGCGCTTGTTCGACGGGCTCGAGCTGGTCGAGCCCGGGGTGGTCCGGGTCACCTCGTGGCGGCCGGGCTCGGACTTTGAGGCGGCCAGCCCCACGGGCCTGTGGGGAGGCGTGGCCCGCAAGCCCTAGCGGGTCACCGGCGCGGGCCGAGTGCCGCGGTTACCACCGGCAGCATGGAGCACAAAGCCGGTTATAACCGGCTCGCTGGGACATCGTGCCGGTTCGACGAGCCCGCGACCAGGCGGCCCGCCTGCCACACGGCGGCGATCTGCGGGACGCCGGGACGGTAGGCCAGGTACGCGTGTGACGGCGCGTCCAGCAGGATCAGGTCGGCGGTGGCCCCGACGCAGAGGTGGCCGACGTCGGTGCGGCGTAGCGCCCTGGCCCCGCCGGCGGTGGCGGCCCAGACCGCCTCTTCGGTGGTCATCTCCATCTCCCGGACCGCCAGCGCGATGCAGAACGGCATGCTGCTGGTGAACGAGGAACCCGGATTGCAGTCGGTGGCCAGGGCCACCACGGCGCCCGCGCCGAGCAGCCTGCGCGCGTCCGGGTAGGGGTGCCTGGTACCGAACTCGGCGCCGGGCAGCAGCGTCGCGACCATCGACGCGGACACGATCGCGTCCACGTCGGCGTCGGTCAGGTACGTGCAGTGATCCGCGGACGCCGCGCCTGCCTCGGCCGCCACGCGGACGCCTGGTCCGGGCCCGAGCTGGTTGGCGTGCACCCGGGCGGACAGTCCTTTCGCCCGGCCCGCGGCGAGGACGGCGGCCGCCTGCTCCGCGCCGAACGCCCCGATCTCGCAGAACACGTCGACCCACCGGGCATGCGGCGCACAGGCGTCCAGCATCGCACCGCACACCAGGTCCACGTATCCGTCCGGATCGCCGGCGAACTCGGGCGGCACGACGTGCGCGCCGAGGTAGGTGACCTCCGGGGTGACCTCGGCGGCCAGCGCGAGCGCCCGGGCTTCGTCGCCGACGGTGAGCCCGTAGCCGGACTTGCACTCCAGCGTCGTGGTCCCCTGCCTGAGCATCTCGGCGGCCAGCCGCCGCAGGTTCGCGCGCAGCGCGGCGTCGGGCGCCGCCCGGGTCGCGGCTACCGTGTTGAGGATGCCGCCCGCCTGATACGGGCGGCCTGCCATCCGCGCGGCGAACTCGGCGCTGCGCTCCCCCGCGAAGACCAAATGCGCGTGCGAGTCGACGAACCCGGGCAGCACGGCGCGGCCGCCCGCGTCCACCCGCTCGTCCGCGGCCGGTGCCCGCGAAGCGGGTCCCGTCCACGCCACCTGGCGGCCGGAGATCACGAGCGCGGCGTCGGTCAGCGTGGCCAGGCCGCCCCGGCCCGGGTCATTGGTCACTAGTTCGCCGATGCTCGTGATCACCGTGCTGCCCGGGTGCGACACAGCACAAGCTTCTCCTACCGCCTGGCGGCGAATCCAGCCGGCCAGGGCTAAGCGGCGCTGGCGGCGCGCCGACGCCCGCCGCCTCGATGCGGCCGCCGCGAGGACCTGCGTAACAGTCAGGTCACTTCCGTTGGACGTGATCGTCATTGATTGCTCACCCATCTTTAATTGAGCTAGGCTGTGCCGCTTGGAACGTCCCGCGCGAGGCGGCCCGGCATCAAGGAGGCCAGCGATGGCAACGTTCCTGCTGAGACGCCTAGGGCTGATGATCCTCACGCTGTGGATCCTCACCTTGATCGTGTTCTTCGCCGGTCAGATCCTTCCCGGCGATCCCGGCCGCGCGACCCTCGGCCCGCTCGCGGCGCAAAGCGCGGTACAGGCCCTCGACCAGCAGCTCGGGGTGAACCGGCCGCTGCTCACCCGGTACCTGAGCTGGATCGGCGGGCTGCTGCACGGCAACTTGGGCACCTCCTACGAATACCGGACCGCGGTCGAGCCGTTCATCCGGGCCGCGCTGATCAACTCGGTCAAGCTGGCCGTGCTCGCCTTCGTGATCGTGGTACCGCTCGGCATCATCGGCGGCGTGGTCGCCGCGCTCTACGCGGGCCGCGGCACCGACCGGCTCATCTCGGTGACCGGAGCTTCCTTCGCCACCGTGCCCGAGTTCGTGTCCGGCATCGTGCTGATCGTGATCTTCGGCGTCGAGCTGAAGTGGCTGCCCGTCACGGCGTCGGCCGGGGCGGGCGCCTCCGCCCTCGAGCAGTTCAGGCACCTGATATTGCCGGCTATACCGCTCGTTTTGGTCCTCTTCGGATACATTGCTCGTATGGCCAGGGCGGGGACCATCGAGGCGCTGAACTCCGACTACGCCCGGACCGCGGTGCTGAAGGGGTTGCCGCGCGCCACCGTGATCCGCAGGCACATCCTGCGGAACTCGCTGCTGCCGACGATCACCGTGATCGCAACCCAGACCGGGTACCTGATCGGCGGCCTGGTCGTGGTGGAGACGCTGTTCAACTACCAGGGCCTCGGAAACCTGATCTACAAGGCCGCGGTGGCGCACGACTTCCCGATGCTGGAAGCCGGGGTCCTGGTCATCGGCGTGGTCTACGTGGTGGCCACGCTTGTCGCGGACGTCCTGCTGACCTTGCTCAACCCGCGGCTGCGCATCGGGGGGACGGAATGAGCGGCTCCGTCCCGCAGCCGGCCGAACCGGGCGCCGGGGCGCCGGTCGATCCGGTTGCGTCTCTTGATCGCACCGGCGGGTATCTCGGGCCGGCCGGCCAGGCGGCGGTGACCGCCGCGAGCCGGGCCACGCCCGCCCGGTGGCGGCTGCTGCTGCGCAGGCCGACGTTCTTCATCGGCGGGGGCATCTTGCTGTTCTGGGTGGTCTGCGCCATCTTCGGGCATTGGTTCGCGCCCTACAACCCGCTCGCGCAGCAGCTGCTTAACGGCAATGCCCCTCCGTCCTCGGCGCACTGGTTCGGCACCGACCCGCTCGGCCGGGACGTGCTGTCCCGGATCATCGTCGGGGCCAGGGACATCCTGATCATCACCCCGCTGGCCACCCTCATCGGCACCGTCCTCGGTACCGCCCTCGGCCTGGCCATGGGCTACATCGGCGGCGTCTTCGACCTGGTGACCGGGCGGATCGTGGAGGCCTTCCTCGCGCTGCCCTTCGTGATCATCGCGTTCCTGTTCGTCGTGGCCGTCGGCCCGTCCGTCATCGGGATCACCGTCATCATCGGCCTGGTCTTCACGCCGCTGATCGCGCGGACGGTCCGGGCGGCGGTGATGGTCGAGCGACAGCAGGATTACGTGTCCGCTTCCCGGCTGCTCGGCGAGAGCCCGCCCCGGGTCATGTTCGCCGAGATCCTGCCGAATGTCCTGCCCGCCGTCCTGGTCGAGTTCACGGTCCGGCTGGGCTACGCGGTCTTCGCGGTGGCCACGCTGTCCTTCCTGGGCTTCGGCATCGCGCCGCCCACCCCGGACTGGGGCGCGGACATCGCGGCCAACTACATCAACCTGACCGCGGGCTACTGGTGGCAGACGCTGTTCCCGGCGCTCGCCATCGCCTCGCTGGTGACCGGGGTCATCCTGCTCGCCGACTCGATCGAGCAGGTGCTGGCGGCATGACCACCGACTCATCGCCCGATCCGGCCGCCACCGCTCCGGTGCCGGCCGACGCTGTTACTCCGGCGCCGGCCGACGCCGGTGCTTCGATGCCGGCCGACCCTGGCGCGCCGGCCCTCTCGGTGTCGCACATGGACGTCACGTACAAGGTCCGGAGCCAAGACCGGCTGGCGCTGCGGGACGTGTCGTTTTCCATCGCGCAGGGCGAATCCTACGGGCTGGTCGGCGAATCCGGATCCGGCAAGTCCACGGTGGCGCTCGCGCTGGTGCGTTACCTGCCCAGCAACGGCCGGGTGAGCGCCGGGACGATCAGGATCAACGGGCTGGACCCGCTGTCGATGGGCGCGGGGGCGCTCCGCGACCTGCGGGCCCGCACCGTCTCGATGGTGTACCAGGAGCCGGGGCGGGCGCTCAACCCGTCGATCCGGGTGGGACGGCAGATCGCCGAGGTGTTCGAGATCGC
>JASHVM010000497.1:0-5604 GCA_030044595.1 Streptosporangiaceae bacterium | reverse complement strand
ATGGAGAAACCGATTCGGATCAGGCATCGCGGTTTCCTTCCATGCGGGGCAGCTCGCCGATCTACCAGTTGGGTCGATCCAGCTGCGATCATGACCGATGAGGCGGTCCGCAGGATCGGTCAAATGACTCGGCTTCATCCCCGGCCTGCCGGCCGCCGGCAGCCACATGACCAGGCGTCCGGGACGCGGCAGCCGGACGTCAGGACCCAGACACAGGCGCACGCGGCCTCCCGAGCCTGCTATCCCTGCTTGAGGCGGTCGGCTATCGTGCCAGCAAGATCCAGGCGAATCCTTGAATGGCCGTGCTGGAAGGGTATGGACAATCGGCGGTAAGGCGTGGTCGGGGTTCTAGTCGGGCGTAACGATGAACTCGCGCTGGTCAGCGCGTTTATGGAGCGGGCCAGGACAGGCGGAGAGCCGCTGCTGCTGTTCGGCGAGCCGGGCGCAGGCAAGACAGCCTTGTTGGACTCGGCGGCCGAGACGGCTGCCGAGGCGGGCACCTGGGTGCTGCGCGCGGCCGGGGTGGAGTTCGAAGCGGATCTGACGTATTCCGGGCTGCATCAGGTGCTGCTTCCGGTGTCCGGCCAGTTCGAGCGGCTGAACACTGCGCACAGGGACGCGCTCAACGTCGCGCTCGGTTACGGGGAGGGCCCACCGCCCGATCGGCTGCTGGTATCCACCGCGACCCTCACGGTGCTGCGCCAGGCAGCTGAGGCCCGCCCGGTGCTGGTGATCATCGATGACCTGCCATGGCTCGACCGGGCGAGCGCCGGGGTTCTCGGGTTCGTGGCGCGTCGCCTGGCCGACAGCCACATCGGCATCCTGGCCGCGTCGCGGCCGGGACAGGAGAGCTTCTTCGACCGCGCGGGGGTGCCGCGATACGAGCTCGGCCCGCTGGACGAGCAGGCGGCGAACACCGTGGTGAAGTCCCGCTTCCCTGATCTCGCGCCGCGAGTCTGCCAGCGGCTGGTAGCAGAGGCGCACGGAAATCCGCTCGCCCTACTGGAGCTTCCGGCGGCGCTCAGCAGCGCGCAGCGCGCGGCGGCCGAGGCGTTGCCAGCGGTCCTGCCACTCAGCCGCCGCCTGCAGATGGTGTTCGCCTCCAGAGTGTCTGATCTTCCCCGACGAACCAGATGGCTGCTCCTGCTCGCGGCGCTGAACGGCCCCGGAGACCTGCGCGTTCTGGAGGCAGCGGCCGGACCGCACGCGATCGATTCCCTCGCGCCCGCCGAGCAGGCCGGGCTGGTACGCGTCAGCGAGGGCACGGGACGGCTGGTGTTCCGCCACCCGCTGACCCGGTCCGCGATCGTGGAGCTGTCCACCAGCGGCGACCGGCGCCGGGCTCACCGGGCGCTGGCCGCTCATCTTGCCGGGCAGCCCGAACTGCAGGCATGGCACCTGGCCGCTGCGGCGGCCGGGCCTGATGAGGAGGCAGCGGGTCTGCTGGAGCAGGTCGCCGACCAGCTCATGCGGCGTGGCGACGCCACCGGTGCGGTAAGGGCGTTGCTGCGCGCGGCCGACCTCAGCCCCGATGGCCCCCACCGGAGCCGACGGCTCACCGCGGCCGCCTATGCCGGGGCGTTCGTGACCTTGGAGGTCGGCGGCGTCCCGCGGCTGTTGGCCGCCGCCCGCCGCGCCGATCCGGGGTCCGGAGGTTCGCTAGCCGCCGCGGTGACGTCAGCCCACCTGCTGCTGAACACCGATGGCGAGATCGACACCGTACACCAGCTGCTGGCCGACGCCATCGACGCGTCGGCCGGACCGCGTCCGGCCGACGACGTCGTCAGCCTCCTCCAGGCCATGCGGACACTCCTGATCGCGTGCTATCTCGGCGGACGCGCCGAGCTATGGCCAGCCTTCGATGCGGCGACCGGCCGCCTCGCGTCTCACATCCCGGCGGACCAGCTCCTGCTCAGCCGGACCATCGCCGATCCGGCCCGCATCGCCGCCCCGGTGCTGCGCGAGCTGGATACCGCGGTGACGAGCCTGTCCGAGGAGCCCGATCACTGGCGCATTCAGAACGTCAGCGCCGCAGCTGTCTACGTCGACCGGCTGGCCCGCTGCCGCGAAGCCTTGCTGCGCGTGGCCCGCGACGGACGGGCTGGCGGCGCGGTCACGTCTACGATCACCGCGCTGACCAATCTGTCTCTCGATGACTTGATGGCCGGCCGGTGGGATCAAGCTCAACAGCTGGCCAACGAGGGACTTGAGCTCGCCAGCGCCAGCAACTACAGGATGACCGTGTGGCTGTTCCACCACCGGAAGGGATTCCTCGCCGCCGCGCGCGGTGACTTGGACACGGCACAGGCGCTGGCGGACGAGATCATCCAGTGGGCCGCGCCCAGAGGAGTCGGCCAGGCTGAGGCGCACGCCCGTCACGTGCGTGTGCTCGCCGCCCTGGCGCAGGGCGACTTCGAGGACGCCTACCAGCACGCCGCCGCGATCAGCCCGCCGGGCGTCCTCGCCTCGCACGTCCCGCTCGCCTTGTGGGTAGCGATGGACCTGGTCGAGGCCGCAGTCCGGACCGGCCGACCTACGGAGGCAGCCGCCCACGTGACCGCCATCCGCGACGCAGGCATCGCCGCCCTCTCCCCGCGGCTGGCGTTGCTCGCCACGGCGTCGGAGGCGATCGCCGCCCGGGATGACATCGCCCCCGGGCTGTTCGAAAAGGCGCTTGCCGTCCCCGGCGCCGACCGCTTCCCGTTCGACGTGGGCCGGGTACGGCTTTGCTACGGCGAGCGGCTGCGCCGCGCCCGGGTTACCACCGAGGCGCGGGCCCAGCTCACGGCCGCGCTGGAGATCTTCGAAGGCCTGGGCGCCAGGCCGTGGGCCACCCGGGCCACCACCGAGCTGCGAGCAACCGGGCGCGCCCTCCGGCGAGACGGCGACCCGCTCACGCCGCAGGAACTGGAGATCGCCGAGCTCGCCGCCGCTGGCCTGAGCAACAAGCAAATCGGGCAGCGACTGTTCCTGTCACACCGGACTGTCGGGGCGCACCTGTACCAGATCTTCCCCAAACTCGGCGTCACATCCCGGGCCGCGCTGCGCGACGCGCTCGCCTCCCTGCCCCCAGAGCGCCCAGGCGAGGACCCCAGCCAGCCTTTAACCTCAGAGAACCGTCAGCGTGCCCGCAAGATCGAGGGTGCCAGCCCATCGCGGCCCGCGCGGGCGGCCGACTGGGTGCCCGCGTACGCCGCGATCCCAGGTGCCCGGCCCGCGGCGGATGCCCCCTGGCTGGGCCAGGTCCTGGCCGCCCCCTATACGCGGCGTATCTCATGACCCGGACGTCCCGGCGCCCACAACCAGCGCGTCAAGACCGCCCCAGGCTGAAGGCCGGCGCCGCCAAGCCGGTTGGCTGCCGCCGCCAGGTCCCGCCCGCACGGCGTGGGCATCCGGCAGCCGACGGCCCGGCCCGTTCTTCTCCACAAACACCATCGCCCAACGGCACAGATCACACCATTCGGGCGCAGCAAAGGTAGCGACGCAGGCGACCGGGTTGCCGCTCAGATCGGCAGCGATGCGCCCTCGGGCCATTCCCGGGACCGTCACGCGGAGCTACGAGTGCTATCTGGCTGGCGCGGGTGCTTCGAGCTGGCTGACCATCGGAGCGAGCAGGTCATTGAGCTGCCGGACCACCGCGGCCACGGCGCTGCCGTCGGCCGGGCCGCGGCCTGGCGGGTCATCGCGGGTCTTGTGTTGATGGCTGCGGCGATCGGGTTGCGGACCCAGCCCGTCGCCATGCTGGGTCCGGACGACCACCCCATCCCGTGGTTCCTGGCTCACCGATCACCCCTGATCAGGTCCCCCGCCACGCAAGTCTGTGGACCGCTGCAGCCAGCCTCCCCGGTCGGCAAGCCCTGGGCAGGTACCAGCGCGTCAGGCACTCGACCTTGAACGGGGCCTTGCCTCGGTCAGAGTCGGCAGCCGGACGGAGCTCGCCGTACCAGCACTCGGCGGGGAAAGCGACCGGCGGATAATTCGTCTAGCATGCTGGCGAAGGCCTACAGCACGATCTGCCTACATGAACGCGAGACTCATCGGCCGCAGCGGTCAGGCCGGTGCCAGCAGGTCCGTCAGCGTGAACCTACCGGGCTGGCGGCGGGGCAGGCTCGGCCGCCAGCCCGGGTCCACCGATCGCTGGGATGAGGGGTCCGCGTCGATCACGCCGAGCAGCACTTCGCCGACGATCAGCGAGCCGACGGGGCCCAGCCGCTCGCCGTCCTCGCGGACCGCCGCCTCGCGCAGGATGTAGAACCACAGGGGGGTCTCGCCCGGCCAGCCCATGGTCGCCAGGCCGATCTGCTCGGGGGCCAGCGGCGCCTCGCCGGCCTGCCGGGCGACGGCCTCGCCGGAGGGCAGGCCCGTGGCGGTCCCGCGCAGCAGGTCGCGGACCGCTAGGGAGGCCTGGTCGTCCTCGTCAACTGTCCCGGTGATGTCGTGGGGCAGGTGGATCAGCGAGTTGGGCAGGCGGCCGTCGATCGCCCTGGCCCGCTGGGCCGACGGCTGGCCAGGGACGTCCAGCAGAAGCGGCCAGTGCACGACGCGATCGGCCGGCGTAGGCCGGAACCCCATCAGGTCTGGCATCAGCTTGAAGGCGGGACCGCCCGGCTGGAGCTGGTAGCTGTCGCGCATCTGGCTGTGCCCGAACCGGTAGGCCGCGTCGGCAAACTCCAGCGGGATGGCGACGGGACCCTCGGGGCAGAAGCGCCGCGGCCCCCGCTCCAGCAGCCGGGCCGCGCGTTGCTCGCCGATCATCTCGGGCAGGTAGTCGTGCAGCATGACGTACTGGTAGTGCCACGTGAGCTCCCGTCGGGCCTGGTCGAACAGGTCGGCGTCGGGGACGCCGTCCGCGCGCAGGCCGTCGGCCAGCCGGTTGTGGGCCCGGATCATGGCTACGTGCATCTGGGAGATCAGCACGTGCACGTCCTGGCGCGGGTCGCCGGCCAAGGCAATGCCTTCCTGGTTGCGGGGCAGGTCGTCCTCGTGGCCCGACCCGCTCCGGCCCAGCAGGAGCAGGGCCGGATCGAGCCGGCTGTAGAGGTAGGGATTGCCGATCGGCCCCTCGCCGTACAGGTGCTCCAAATCGAGCCGCGCGCTGCGGACGTTCTTAAGCAGCTCCGCGTCATCGTGGTGCGTCAGCGGCGAGCGGTCGGCCGTGAGGTCGTGGGCCAGGTACTGGCCGAACACTGGCCGACCGGCCGCGACCGTGCGGGCGTCGGACGGGCCGCCGTTCGTGGCGTCGCTGAGCCCGCCGGCCCGACCGATGGCCCGTAGCAGCTCCGGCTCGATCGCCAGCGCCGGCAGCTCCGGAAACAGGCGCATGTAACGGCCGCCCGCCATGGGCGCGGCGCCGGTCCGCTCCAGCGCCAGGCACTGGTCGCGTACCTGCCTCATTGCGCAGCCACCCTCGCCACTCGAGCCCCTGCCTCGGGACCAAGTATGCGCGCGGAGACGAGGAAGCCGACCCCGGGTGAAGGCCGGCTTCGCCCCGTGGCGCCTAGGAACCAGACGGCCTGCACCCCCAGTGCCAAGATTGCCGCGACGGCGCGGACATGAAGAGGACTCTGTTCGGTCATGCCACGATTCTTGGCTCAAGCCCTGGCC
>JASHVM010000496.1:0-2597 GCA_030044595.1 Streptosporangiaceae bacterium | reverse complement strand
ACGGCGAAGCCGTGCGCCATCTGCCCGGCGGACGGGTGCGCGAACAGGAACAGCGGGATCAGCAGCAGCGACCCGGCGCAGAACGCCACCGCGATCCGCTCGAACCTGCGGAAGCTGCCGGTGAACGCCGCGGCGATGATCACCCCGGCGGCGAGCAGCACGGCGACCGGCTTCGGCACGCCCAGGTAGCCGGCCGCGAGCGTGACCCCGATGAACTCGGTGACGATGGTCAGCGCGTTGAGGATGAACAGGTCGATGACCGAGAACGCGCCCCAGAACTTGCCGAACCGCTCGAGGATCAGCCGGGCGTGGCCCACGCCGGTGACCGCGCCGAGCCTGAGCACCATCTCCTGGTTCACGTACAGCACCGGAACCAGCAGCAGCAGCGTCCACAGCAGCCGGGTGCCGTAGTCCTGCCCGGCCTGCCCGTAGGTGGAGAACGCGCCGGCGTCGTTGTCGCCGCACATCACGATCAGCCCCGGGCCCACGATGGCCAGCAGCGTCTTCAGCTTGGCGGACACGCCGGCCCGCGGCGCGACGTCGTCGACCGCGATCGTGCCGAGCGCGCCGCGGATGTCGCCCGCGTGCGCGTCGTCAAGGACGGCGGTACGAGCGGTACGGATGATGGTGGCCATGGTGAACACCCCTTTCACGTCACGAGATCTGACGAGATCAGGGGCACACGCTCTGACGGACCTTGGTCGGTACGCACACCGAGCTCGACTGGCCCGGGCGGTATCAGGTCAAGACCGGGCGCAGCTGGAGGTCAATTCGGTTCAGCGGAGGCAGTTAGGGCCTGGCGTGTGCCGGAACAGAATGGGACAGCGGCGAAAAGGGCCAACTTCGGCCCGGACTATCAGAGTCCATCGCGTGCCTCCCTCCTGTCGCGACGCACGGGGGCGCCAGTTCGCCGTGCCGGTCAGGCACATTCCGCGTGACACCAGAGGAAACATCCGCCAGGAGCGCGTTAATCCTGGCCGCACCTCTCTCGTAAGAGCTTTGGCACTCCACGGCGTACTGCGGCCAGGCCCGCCGCGGCCAGGTCCCTGACCGCCGCGGTTGATGACCGCCAGCCACTTGGCCTCACCCCTTGGGCCGGGGAGAGGTGTCCTGATCCGGAGCGTCTCTCGACGGTTGGGATCAGTGGCCTATGTCCGTGAAGACGCCTCACCGAACGAGGTGTCCCGTTATCAACTTCACCCAGGATGCCGTCGCCCGATCCGGCTGTCAAACCGCGGCCGCTACGCGCTGGCCGGAAGGCCAAGGCCCGGCAGCACCTGCGCCGAGGGGATCGCGGCGACCAGCCGGCCGGGAAGCCGCAGCTTGGAACCGCGGATACCGGAGCCGATCACCACCGTGCCGGTCTTCGCGACCCGCTCGTCCACCAGCACCTCCCAGCCGGGGGGTAGCCCCACCGGCGTGATCCCGCCGTACTCCATGCCGGTGGCGGCGGTCACCGCCTCGACCGGGGCGAACGACGCCTTCCTGGCGTCCAGGTGCCGGCGGACTAGGCCGTTCACGTCCGCGCGCGTGGTCGCCAGCACCATGCAGGCCGCGTACATGGTGTTCCCGCCGCGCTTGCCCGCGATCACCACGCAGTTCGCCGACTCCGTCGGGGAGACGCCGTAGCGCTCGCAGAACGCGGCCGTGTCCGCCAGTTCCGGGTCGATCTCGGCCACCTGGACCTCATCCGCGGCCGGCCAGGCACGGAGCGCGGCCGCGACCGGCGCGGCGAGCAGGTGCGGCTGGGACAAGGCGGGATGAAACGACAGCGCGACGCTCATAGGCGTTATCCAACCAGACCCGCCCCACCTCCGGCCGGGGCCAGTCCGCTGCCCGCACCCGCTGAACGCCAGCGGAAGGCTGCGGCGCCGAAAATTGTTATGCAACAGGGGCCGATCTCACTTACTCTTCCGCCGGTTATGGAGTCGCGATCCGTGATGTCTTCGCGTGCCGAGCTCGCCGCGCGCTCTGCGGCGTCGGCCCGGCGGACCGAGGCGCGGGCCGCCCGCCGGGCGGCCATGCCGCCGATCTCGTACCCGCCCGAGCTGCCGGTCAGCCAGCGCAGGGACGAGATCGCCCGCGCGATACGAGAAAACCAGGTCGTGATCATTGCGGGGGAGACCGGTTCCGGCAAGACAACCCAGATCCCCAAGATCTGCCTCGAGCTCGGCCGCGGGGTCACGGGGCAGATCGGCCACACCCAGCCGCGCCGTTTGGCGGCCAGGACGGTCGCCGAGCGGATCGCCGAGGAGCTGGGCAGCCCGCTCGGCGAGGCCGTCGGCTACCAGGTGCGCTTCACCGACGTATCCGCCGGCGACACGCTGATCAAGCTGATGACCGACGGCATCCTGCTGGCCGAGCTCGCCCGCGACCGCCAGCTCAGGCGCTACGACACGCTGATCATCGACGAGGCGCACGAACGCAGCCTGAACATCGACTTCATCCTGGGCTACCTGCGCCAGCTACTGCCCGCGCGCCCGGACCTGAAGGTGATCATCACGTCGGCGACCATCGACCCGGAGCGGTTCGCCGAGGCCTTCGGCGGCGCGCCGGTGATCGAGGTGTCCGGGCGCACGTACCCGGTCGAGGTCAGG
>JASHVM010000052.1:0-37951 GCA_030044595.1 Streptosporangiaceae bacterium | reverse complement strand
TGCAGCGCCCCGAGGAACCCGCCGACGGCGGCCGCGGCTGCGTCCAGGTCGAAGGAGCTGGCCCGCGCCGCGGGCACGCCCGGCAGGTAGCGCACCACGCTCCACGGATACGGGTAACCGCAGGCGGGTACCCCGGTCCGTTCTGGATACGGGATGGGCAGGGGCAGTCTCGGAGCGAGCCCGGGCAGCCAGCGCTGCTCATTCTTGATGATCTGCGCGCCAAGGGCGCGGCGTGGTAGCCGCGCCACCAGCTCATCCCCGACCCGGTAGAGCTCGTTGTCCCAGCCGTTCGCGAGGAACCCCACCGGCAGCCGCGCGAGCTCAGGGTGCTGATCGGCGAGCAGCCGCCGGACGAGATCCGCCGACACCTCGACGTCAGCGGCCGGCATCCGGTTCACAGCCACAACGATTAATCCTGCCTCGAGGGCTCTCCCGGCTCAGCTCCGGCTCGCCGGAAACAAGTACCGCTGTCCGTTCTGAAAATCTTTTATTTTCCCGAACGGGCCGTGGTTTCTGCGTCCCTCCTCAGCCTGCCGCCCAGGCCGGGCCGGAGGCTAGGCCCGAAACCCGTGCGGGGAATCTCAACGGGCAGGCACGTCCCTGCCGTCCGCGCCCTGTCCGCTGAGGTCATCTCATTGAGTGGTGCCGGCCGGTACCTGCGAGCCCCTGAGGTCGTTCGGGCTGGGCGCCGGGGACCAAGGACTCTAAAGCTTGGTGCCTTTACGCCGGACGCTGATAGTACGGCATCGGCCTGGGCGCTGGAGGTGGCCATGGCCTGCGGATATGCCAGACGCACGCTAGCTGTGAGGCGGCTCGCTGGAGCCGAGATCGCAGTGCTGCGCGCTGGCCCGCCCCGTCGCCTGATGGACAGTCGGCCCGCCTGTACCAGGCCACAGGCGTCCCGGCGCGCGCCGCCGATCGCGCCTCCCGCTGGTCGTTGTCATGGCTAACGGCATATGCCCGGTGCAGTGGACGGGCCAGCAGGCGGTGGTTACGCTTCCGGAGCACATCGACAATTCCAACGCCGACCAGATCAGCGAGCAGCTGCTGTGGATCATTAACCGCGGCGCGGGCGTGCTGATCGCGGACCTGACCGGGACTGTTTCCTGCGATTACTCCGGCGCGGACGCTCTGGCCCGCGCCCACCGCCGTGCCCTGGCGAGCGGGACCGAGCTGCGGCTGGTGGTCACCGCGCATGTCGTCCGCCGGGTGCTCAGCCTCAGGGGCCTTGACCGGCTGGTCGCGGTCTACCCAGACTTGGACGGAGCCGTCGCCGCCGGAGCTGAACGCCGTGAGCTGGCCGGCGAGCAGACAACCCCGGTCGCATACGGCGCAGCCCCCGCCGAGGACCTGCTGGCCCTGACAGTTGACAGCATCTTCAACGTTGGCCTGATCTTGCAGACCGCCATCGACCTGCCCCCCGACATCACCGCGCAGCGCATTACCGAAGCCCTGCAACGCCTCGACGACGTAGTGCGGGAGATCCGCGGTCACGTGTTCGCTCAACGCGGCCGCAGTGTCGAGGCCGGCGTGGCCGAGGCGCCTTCCCCGTGCCTGCTAGAGCGCTCAGCGCGGGCCATGGACCTGCAAAGGCGCGTAGCGCAAGCAGCGCGCGCCGTGCAGTCAACCGCGGCCGACACCGCGGCGCTGCTGGAGCGACAGGCCGACCTTATCGGTCATCCCACCCGCATCGACTATCCAGCCGACATCAAACGGTGGCGGGCCATTGCCGACCAGGCAGCGCAAATGGCCGAACGCTGCGAGCAGCACCCGTGACTCGGCGGCTACGGCGCGGCTGACCTTGGCGCGAGGCCGGACGCCGCGCCCAGTACGGGCCGTACACGGCGTCGTACACGGTCCAGATCGCGGAGGTCTCTCGCGGCTAACCGACGACTTTTCGCCCTCGCTCGCCATCTGCAAGTGCCGAAAGAGGGAACTTGGTCCCTACCGCGCAGTTGTCAGCTGCCTTGAAATAACGGCCACGGTCCACGTGAGCGGACTTCGCAGGCTGGGCGGCAACTTCCGGACAAGCCCCGCCAGAGCGACCGACACAGTAAGGCGGCGATCATGATGGATCACGGAGCTGCGGGGCGCGAGCACCAGAAGGCACCGCACGTGGATGGTCTCGCCCTGGAAGAACTGTCAAAGGCGGAATGCCTGCGGCTGATGGCCACCGAAGCGGTTGGCCGGATCTGCTACACCCGGCAGGCCCTGCCGGCCGTCGAGCCGGTGAACTTCGCGCTCTACGACAGCGCGATCGTGATCAGGACCGATGCTGGCAGCAAGCTCGCGGCGGCGACCCGCCGCGCAGTTGTGGCGTTCGAGGCCGACGACATTAACCCGGCCACCCGGTCCGGCTGGAGCGTCACAGCGGTCGGGCAGGCCGAGGAGGTCACCGATCGCCGAGAAATCGTCAGGCTGGAAAAGCTCGGTCTGGAATCATGGGCCGGGGGTACTCGGGAGCATTTCGTCCGCATCGTGCCAAGTTTGGTGACCGGCCGGAGGCTGCGGCCGATCGCGGAGCCGGGGAACCATGATCCTTCCCGGATGCGCCCTGGCACGTTGCCACCGACCTTACCGCCTCACAGCGGTACGACCTCCAACCTCGCAGGTGTGGACTTGCGGCCCGGCCCTTTTCACCCGCGCCAGGGCCACCCGGCCAGCTGGTCCGCGGACGTGCAGCCGCTGGACCCTATTCCATGCAGTGCAGCGAACAGCAGGAGCAGCACGCCAGGGATGAGAAGCGCGGCGCTGGCCAGCACAACACCGAGGAGGGTGAGCACCGCGCCAGTGAACAGCAATATAAGCCGCCAGCGCCGCCGCGCGGCTCGCGCGAATCGCATTATCCTGCCGACGCGGGCAGCTGCATCCGGGCCGATGTCCGCGGGCGCATCGTGGATTGCACGGAGCACCAGGCCCCTCCTTCGTGCCGGGAGCCAGAGGCTCTGCCGAGAACTTACTCGTTCTCCTGTCTGCAGGATAACCGCCTCACGATGACCGGGACTGCCGAGTGCCGCGCCTCAGGGGCTGCCGCCCATCTGGTCGGTCAGCTCTTCGCGAGAGATTCCGTGCTTTTCGCCGAACTCCTCGAGCTGTTCCAGTGAGATCTTCTCTGGCAGCACTCGCGCGGCTTCGTCGGCTTCCTTTTCGTAACCCAGCCGACGCAGAAGTCTCACAAGCCACCTCCTGTCGTATGCCATGGACCTAGTTTCCTCCTAGGCCGCCTCGCGCAGGTTCCGGGTGAACAAGTCGCTGTGCGATGCTGGTCGCATGGTCGGCGAGGTCAGGTTCGAGCCCGACCTGTTCCGGGGCACCGCCGACTACTACGAGCGCTTCCGGCTCCCCTATCCCGACGCGATGATCACCGACCTCGCGCGCCGCGCCGCGCCGTCAGGGGGCGGCCGCCTGCTCGACCTGGCGTGCGGCACCGGCCAGCTCGCCTTCCCGCTGCGCGGCTGGTTCGCCGAAGTGTGGGCGGTGGACGCCGAATCCGACATGACCGACGTGGTCCGCGCCAAGGCGATCGCCTCCGGAGCGGCCTGCATCCGACCGGTGACCGCCAGCGCCGAGGATCTGCACGCCGGCCCGGGCAGCTTCGAGCTGATCGTGGTCGGTAACGCCTTCCACAGGCTCCGCCGCGCCCTGGTCGCGGAGCGTGCCTACGCCTGGCTCAAGCCGGGCGGGTGCCTCGCGCTGTGCTGGTCGACCGGCCCGTGGGCTGGCCACCAGGACTGGCAGCGGGCACTTGACCTGGTGCTGCGCAGATGGCGGGACGCTTTGGGCGCATCCGGCCGCGTTCCGCCGGGCTGGGACCAACCGAGGCAGCAGGACCCCGACCACGACGTAGTGTCCCGCGCCGGGTTCGAGCCCGCCGGGCGCCACGAGTTCCCCGCCGAGCACCGCTGGACGGTCGTCGAACTCGCCGGGCTGATCCGGTCGACATCGTTCCTGCCGGCCTCGGTGCTCGCGAACCACGCCGCCGAGTTCGACGCCGACCTCACGGCCGAACTCAGCCGCCACGCGACCGACGGGCGCCTGACCGAAACGGTCGGCTTCGCCTACGAGCTGGCCCGCAAGCCAGAACGGCGCGTCGTACGTGCCACCGGCCCCGGTGCGCGCCCCCAAGCCCAGGCGCGTGCCCTGGCGCCGCAGCAACCCGCCGCCGCTGAACGATGACGGGCGCCGCCGCGACGGCGGTCGTTGGCGATAGTTCAAGATCCGTCAGCTGACCGATGTCTCTGGCTGCAGCTTGCAGCACCATTTGTCGTGCAACGGGTACCGGGCGCCCGACACTCTGCTTGGGCCTTCCCGCGCGCACCCGCAGCGGGGGATCAGCACTGTCCGAGCCCTGCCCGCCCTGAGGAGGGAGGAACCCGCGATGGCACGCAGGTTCGCGCGGGCTGTCCGGGTCGCGGAGATAATCGGCGCGGGGATGGCTGTCGCAATCTTGATCATCTTGTTCCTGCCCAGGTTTGCCGGGGGCGGGGACGCCGCCCCCTCCGTCATCGAGCAGCCGGACCTGAATGTCGCGGTGGTGCCCGCCGTCGATTCCGCCGGTTTCTTTGTCGCACTCCACGAGGGCTTGTTCGCGGCGCACGGTCTGCGCGTCACATTCATCCCGGCGGTCAGTTCCGAGACGGTCATCAACGCTCAGGCACTCGAGGAGCCGGGCGACCGGGTCGACATCTCCTGCGGCAACTACGTCAGCTACATCCAGGCGCAGGAAAACTACGACCTGGGCAAGCGGCCTTCCTCGGCCAGCGAAGCCATGGTCGCCGCCGACCTGGACATCTTCGCCGAAGGCTCGGTAATGGAACCCGGAGCCCAGGGCCTGTACGTGATGCCCGACTCCGGCATCCGGACCCTGGCCGGCCTCGAAGGCAAGGTCATCGGCGTCAACGCGCCCGGCAACATCCTCTACCTGCTGGCCGCCTCTGCGCTGGCCGATCACGGACTGAGCGTGTCCGCAGTACATTTCGCGTATTACCCGCTTCCTGAGATGGCCGCGATGCTCAAGGCCGGGAAGATCGCCGCGGCGGTGCTGCCCGAGCCGTTCGCCAGTCAGGCTCAGCTATCGATGGGCGTCACGCTGCTCGCGGACCTGGACGAGGGCGCCACCACCGCGTTCCCGATACAGGGCTGTGCTGTCACTCGCCAGTGGGCTGGGCTGCATCCCGTGACGCTGGCCGCTTTCCGCGCCGCGTTCGAGCAGGGTCAGGAGATCGCGGATACCAACCGGGCCGCTGTGGAACAGGCGATGGAGGCACTGCCGACACCCCTTGGGGTCTCGAGGGTAACGGCGGCGGTGATGGCGCTGGATAGCTACCCGGTCGGGCCGGTCGACGCGGTGCGTGTCCAGCGGGTCGCCGACGTGATGCGGCAGTTCCTCGGCTTCCCCGCGTTCGACGTGAGGTCGATGATCAGCGGCTGACGGCAAGCTCGTCGGGCTCGTTCGCAGACAGGACGTCGGTGCAGGCTGACACCGGAGGTCTCTCAGCGGACGCTTTTAATCTGCCACACCCCGATCGCAGCGGCGATGGCCACCACCGCGGTCGCCCCGAACAGGGCCGGGTAGCCCGCCAGCGAGACGAGCGGGGCCGCGATCAGCGCGCCGATGGCGCCCGGGCAGACGATGGCGATGTTGATGATGCCGAGATCCTTGGCGCGGTCGTGGGCCTTCGGCAGGACCTGCGTGATCAGCGCCTGATCGACCGCGATGTAGGCGCCGTAGCCCATGCCGAACAGCACCGCCGCGAGCAACGCAGACGGCCACGTCTCCCAGAACGTCAGCGACAGCGCGGCCGCCGCCATCAGCAGGCCGGAAACGGTGACCATCATCTTGCGACGGCCGCGGCGGTCGGAGATGATCCCGCCGACGATCGAGGTGACCACCACGCAGCCTGTGTAGATCAGGATCAGGATGAGCAGGCCGTCTGCGGCGGTCTGGCCGGGGAACAGCCGCGAGTAGTGCACCGCGTCGCGCAGGAAGTAGAGCAGGTAGAGGGTGCCCATGGCTATGGCCAGGCTGGTCAGGAAGCGGGTCAGCCAGGCCCAGCCGAAATCGGGGTGCTCGCGCGGGCTCAGCCAGTAGGAGGAGGCTACCCGGCGCCAGGAGAAGGGCTGGCGGTCCTGCGGTGCGAGCGGATAGTCGGGGGTGAACAGCACGAACGGCACCGCCAGCACCACCATCAGCACCGCGAGCGTGATGTAGCCGGTGACCAGGTCCTGGCCGAGGACGTCCACGACCAGGACGGTGCCCAGGACCAGGCCGAGCGCGATCGGCATGCCCACCCAGCCGGCCACCGTGGCACGCTGCCGCACCGGCACGTGGTCGGGGATCGCCGCGCTCAGCGTGGCGTACTCGCCGTTCTGGAAGGCGCAGAACAGGAACCACAGCAGGGCCACGCCGAGTACCGTGGCCTCCTTGGCCAGCAGCACCATGCAGACCGCGGCGAGCACGGCCATGGCGAGCGTCCACCGATGCCGCCGCCCGCTGAACCGGCCCGCCCGCCCGCCGTGCGTGGTGCGGTCGGACAGCGCGCCCACGAACGGGGTGGCCAGGGCCGAGGAGATGGCCCCGACTCCGGTGACGACCGCGAGTGCGACGATCTTGTGTCGCGGCGTAATGTCCTGCAACTGAAGCGCGAGCATGACTTGCAGCGGCGTCTGGGCCGCCATCCACATACCCAGGCTGGCCAGGGTGAGACCGACGATCCAGCGGTACCGTACGTACTGGGTCGGTTCGGCCAGCGCGAGCGACCCTACATCCGGCTGACCGATCGTCTGATCCCTCATGGCTGGATCATGACGCATCCCGCCACATCACGGTAGTGAACCGCCCAGGAGTTTTCGGAGGCTGCGATGTTCGAGCACCTTGTCCATGTGAGGTGGCGTGACACCGACGCCCAGGGCCACGTCAACCACGCCGTCTTCCTGACCTACCTCGAGGAGGGCAGGGACGCTTTTTACACCCAGGCCGTGGGAGATCCCAGCTATGTGGTCGCTCGGCTCGAAGTGGACCTGCGGGCGGAGGTCCGTCACCCAGACCAGCAGGTGACTGTGCGGATAGAGGCCGAGCGCCTGGGGACCACGAGCCTGACCACCCGCGAGACGATCCTGACCCCATCGGGGGAGGTAGCGGCCGAGGCGCGCGTCGTCACGGTCCGCTGGGACCCTGGTCACCGGCAGCCAGTCCCGTTCAGCGAAACCGAGCGAGCGCGGCTGGAAGCGGCCGTGGTCGAATAGCCGCAAGCGCCTCACGTTCGGGGTCGGCGAGCGCGTTCCAAAAAGCCTCGGGTGGTGGGACCCTCCCACCGTACGTTTCCGGCGATCACCGGAATCTCTTTGACCTCGTTGGTGTCCTGGCCCGCGTGGTAACCGCGGTCAGCGGTCTCGCCGAACTCCAACGGGCGCAAATAATGGCTTGCCTCGTGCATGGAATGGCCCAAGCCTGGCAATAACTCCACATGACTCCGATGCGCGGGTGGGTCGTGAGGTCACGCAGCAGGCTGCTGACCTCCGTAGATACCTTGGAGGTATCGTGCGCATCAGGCGAGCCATCATCGTTCCCGCTATCCTCGCGCTCAGTGCGGTCGGATCAATTGTGGCTGGTTCGGCGACATCAGTAGCGGCCGCGCCCGCGCCCAGCGCCCACGTGCTGGCGTCTTCTATCAGGGTCCCAGACGTTTACTATCACTGGTGAACTAACCTGGCGCACGACTAACGCCTGTTGCCGTTTCTCCCAATCGGCGGCGGGCCGATCGTGTGGTTACCGCCCCGGCGGCAAGTTTTTGCGGTAAGCCGAGCTGGCTGCGGTGCCGTGGCGCGGACTTCGCTTGCGCCAGCAACTCCAGGCGCATTCTTTTACCGCCGTCCCCCGTGCCTTATTGCTCTACCGCAGTAAGGAACGGAGAATTCGATAGTTCCGGCAGGGAGTAACCGCGCTCCAGACCGGGACGAACGCGCGCCTAAACGACCTTCAATTGTGGAAGTTACTGAAGAGGCGTGAGGGGTTCCCGTGCCGGCAGCGCCTGGCCGGCGGCTGGGATGCCCGGTGGCTCGAGCAGGTCGGTGATGGCCTCGCGGAAGAGCTCACCGTAGGTCGCGGGGCCGAGATCGCCGAGTTCGCCGACGGACATCAGGGTGCTCAGCAGCGCCCCCAGGGCGCAGCTCAGCCGGACCCGGTCGCGGGCGGGGATCGCGGGGTTGCCCAGGATCCGGCGGAACTGCTGTCCCATGTCATCGTGATCGCCGTCGTGTCCCTTGATGTGCAGGCTCGAGAGGGCGGTCTGGTTACGCTGGTGGAGGATGAACAGCTTGCGGTTGGCCAGCATCGTGTCGACGAGCCCGCGCAGCACGGCGGCCCATCCTGACGGCCCTGCTTCCGCGGCCAGCTGCTCGAGAACGGGCCGGGCCAGTTCGTGCAGGCGCAGGTGCAGCGCGACCAGGATGTCCTCTTTGGCGGCGAAGTGGTAGTAGATCGCGGCCTGGGTGAAGCCGAGCGGCTCGGCGATCTGGCGCAGGGTGGTCTTGTCGTAGCCCTGCTCGATGAACAGGTCCAGGGCGACGTCGAGGATCCGCTCGCGGGTGTCGCCTTCGTCGGGGTGCCTGCCGGTGTCGGCCAGGGTCCGCCCGGCCGCGGCTGCGGAACGTCGGGGCATGGCCGCAATCTTACTTGACAACCAGTAAGTAGCAATGGTTACCTACATGACTGTATGAGCCCTTACTAGTTGACAAGTAAGCAGAGGCGCCGATGAGTTCTGTGATGATCGAAGCCGGAGGGCTGACCAAGCGGTACGGCCCCACCGTCGCGCTGGCCGGCATCGACCTGCAGGTCCCGGCCGGGTCCATCCTCGGCGTGCTCGGGCCGAACGGCGCGGGCAAGACCACCGCGCTGCGCATCCTGACCACCTTGTCCCGGCCCGACGCCGGCTGGGCCCGGGTCGCCGGCCACGACGTGGTCCGGGAGGCGGCCGCCGTGCAGCGCAACATCGGCGTGACGGCTCAGCACGCCACCGTCGACGAGGTCCTGACCGGCCGCCAGAACCTGGTGATGATCGGGCGGCTGAGCGGCCTGCGCCGCCGCCAGGCGCGGGCGCGCGCGGGCGAGCTCCTCGGCCAGTTCGATCTCGCCGATGCCGCCGACCGGATGCTCAGGGAGTACTCGGGCGGCATGCGCCGGCGCCTCGACCTCGCCGCCGGCCTGGTGACCCGACCGCCGGTGCTCTTCCTGGACGAGCCGACGACCGGGCTCGACCCGGCGAGCAGGCTCCGGATGTGGAACGTGATCCGCGGGCTGGTCGCGGGCGGCGTGACCCTGCTGCTGACCACCCAGTACCTCGACGAGGCGGACGAGCTCGCCGACCGGATCGTGGTTATCGACCACGGTCACGTCATCGCCGAAGGGACGCCCGCCGAGCTCAAGACGCAAATCGGGGGAGCCCGGCTCGAGGTCACCCTCACCGACGCCAGCCCCGTCGCTTCGGACGCCCTGGAGCCGTTCGTGACCGGCCCCGTGCAGCTGAGCCAGGACGGGCGCCGGCTGCGGGCGCCGGTGCGCAGCGGCGGCGGGCTGGCCAGCACGGTCGTGCGCGCCCTCGACGCCGCCGGGATCACCGTCGACGACGTGGAGGTTCATCAGCCCTCACTGGACGACGTGTTCTTCGCGCTCACCGGCCGCCCCGCGGACATGCCGGCGCCGACCACGGGGGACCGCGACGAAATCGGCCTGGAGGTAGCCCGGTCATGACCCTAGCCACCCTCCCGGCGCCACCGCGCCACCTCGGGCGGCGGTTCGCCGATGTCCTCGTCCTGACCGGCCGCAACCTCGTGCACATCGCGCGCGAGCCGCTGCAGCTCTCCGACGTCACCATCCAGCCGGTACTGTTCACGCTGCTGTTCGTCTACGTGTTCGGCTCCGGGGTCGTCCTGCCCGGCGGCGGCAGCTATAAAGACTTCGCCATCGCCGGGCTGCTCGCGCTGAACCTCACTACCTCGGCGATGGGCACCGCGGTCGGGCTGAGCACCGACCTGAACACCGGCGTCATCGACCGCTTCCGGACCCTCCCCATGTGGCGGGCCGCCGTGCTCGTCGGACGATCCCTGGCTGACCTGTCGACGGCCGCCCTGTGCACGCTCATCGTCGCCGTCACCGGCCTGGTCATCGGCTGGCGCCCCGACGCCAGCATCCCGCCGGTCATGGCCGGGTTCGCCCTGTTCCTGCTCTTCAGCTACGCCCTATCCTGGGGCTGCGGCTGCCTCGGCATCGTGAGCAAGGGCCCCGAATCAGCACAGGGCGTCGGCCTGGTTATCCTCTTCCCGCTGGCCATCGTCTCCAACGGCCTGGTCCCCACCCAGCACATGCCCACCGTCCTGCGGGTCATCGCCGACTGGAACCCAGTCAGCGCGGTAACCGCCGCCGCCCGCCAGCTGTGGGGCAACCCCAATCCCTCGGCGACCATCCACGCCTGGCCCATGCAGCACCCGGTAGCCGCCTCGCTGCTGTGGTCCGTCGCGCTCCTGGTCATCTGCGTCCCCCTCGCCGCCCTCCTCTACCGCCGACGCACCACCGGCTGAGCGCAACCCGTCGAACCACCCGCCCGACCACCCGCCCGCAGGCCCGGATCGTTACCCAGCCTGGGCCGGGTCGAGACCCAATCGCTCGGGTCCGTCGTAGCCGCTCGCATCGAGATCGCCGAACCGCCCCGGCAGACCACGCCAGATCTCTTGGACCTGCTGGTCGCGGCGGCGCGCGGGGACCTGGTAAGTATCCCGGTCCTGCTGCGCCGGCTGATCAGCGTGCCCTGATCGTCAGCCCGGCTTTGCAGACTGAGGTGTGAGGCCGACGGGCGCCGCGAGCGTCTTTCGCATTCCTCGCTGTACGGCCCCGATCAGGTAGGGCCGCAGCCCCGCGGCAGGAACGATGGTGTCGACCGAGCCCACGCTGCGAGCCCGTTCAATGCTGTGCAGGTCGTCGAACTCGTCGGCGACCCGTCCGAGCATCTCGGAGTGCACCGCAGGCCAGACCGCCGCCAGTTCGGTGCGCAGCCGGGACTCCTCGTCGTGGTCACCGTCGGCGGTGGCCGCGGCGATTCTGGTCCGCAGGCCGGCCACCCGGGTATCGGCGGCCGTGCGCTTGTTGACGTCGGCGGCGAACACGACTGCGGCGGCGGGCGCGCCGCCGATGACCGACGCGTACGAGCCCTCAACGGCGGCGACCTCCATGTTGTCGTTGAGCGTCCCGGAGAACACCACGAACGCGCCGCCGTGGTAACGGGAAACCACGCAGAACACGATCGGGCCGTCGAAGTTGACCACCGCGCGGCCGATCTCCGCGCCGTATTCCAGTTGGAGTTGGCGCAGCGACTCCGGTGAGCCGTCGAATCCCGACAAGTTGGCCAGGATCACCAGCGGCCGGTTCCCGCTGGCGGCGTTGATCGCGCGCGCCGTCTTCTTGGACGAGCGGGGAAACAGCGTGCCGGCCGTCCACTGCGACGGGCCGTCCACGGGATGGGGTCCGTGCCGCGGCAACGGCCGCGATTCGAACCCGATCAAGGCGACCGGCTGCCCGCCCAGGTGCGCGTCGAGTATCACGACCGAGGCGGCATCCTGCATGTCGGCCCAGCGCTCGAGGGGCGGGTGGTCGGCATCGATCACGCCGCGCAGCAGCGAGCGCACGTCGAAGGGCTGCTTGCGCTCCGGGTTCGTAGCGGGATCGAAGATCTCGCCGAGCTCGCTGAAGCTGCTGCCCGGTGCGGCGTGCGGCGAGCCGGTAATATCCCGGTCGGCGGGATCGGCCGTCGGGGCCGGCCGGGGAAAGCGTTCGCCCGCGGCGACGTACACGTGCTCGTAGTGCGCCAGCAGCACGTCGACGGCGGCGGATATGTCCGGCGCCCAGTACTGAGCCTCGCCGTTCGGGCCCATGATCCGGTCATAGCCGCCAATGCCGAAGTTGTCCTCGGCCGACACTCCGCCGGAGTAGTCGAGCGACTGTTTCCCGGTCAGCACCATGGCCGAGTCCGGGGTCATGATCAAGACGCCCTTGGTGTGCATGAGCATGGTGGCCTCGGCGTTCCAGTACGGCTGCGCGCCGACGTTGATCCCGGTGACCACGACGTTGATCTCGCCGCCGTCCTGGGTAAATTCGACGATGCCGCGCAGTACCCGGGAGATCCAGTCCATGGTCTCGGTGCCGGAGTCCATGGCGATCTTCGCCCCCGCCGAGATGGCGAACCACTCCACCGGGGCGTGCAGGCGCCGCGCCAGGTCGATCGCCGCGAGCACCCGCCGGCACTCCGGTTCGGCGAGCGCGCCCAGCGCGCGGGTCGGGTCGCCTAGCAGGACCACCCGGCGCATCCCCTCCGGGTAGCGCCTGGTCGGCGTGCTCACCACGCCCAGTACCAGGTTCGCGCTGTTCGACCCTGGAGCGCGGTCCACCGGGACCGCCGCGCCAGCGTCGTCGAGGTCGTATTCGGTGAATACGCCGGCCGTGCCGTCCCGGTCCGGCGAGCGGGTGATCATCGGGACGAGCTCATAGGGGTAGACGGCACGCCGGCGGCGGGCCCGGATCACGTTCTGCGTATAGGAGTTCAGCTCGCGCAACGGCTGCGGCGGCGGATCGGTGATGCGCACCGTCAGCCCGGCGCCCGGCGGGCGGGACATCCGCAGCATCAGCTCGCGGGATTCGCCGCCGCGTTCGGCGGCACGGAACTGGACCAGCACCTCCTCCAGGCCCAGCGCTCCGGTGCGCGCCGCGAGTGACCTGATGACCTGGTTGAATTCGGCGAGCGGCGCGTCGACGGCCGGCCAGACGTAAACCTGGATGCGGTTCCAGTCCAGCTTGGCCAGCTCGCGGTCGGCGGAGCGGACCGAACGCAGGCTGTCCAGGCAGGCGTCGAGGATCTGCTCGATCTGCGGCAGGCCGCGGATCTGTCCGTCCTGGTCGCGCACGATGGTCAGGTCGCGCACGTCGGCAAGCGCGATGAGCCGCTGATCACCCGGTACCTTATGGCCCTGGATTCGGAACAGGTGCACGTCCGGGGCCGAGGGCAGCCGGGTCAGCTCGAACCCTGACAACCGCCACACGCCGAGCCGTTCGGCTACCAGCGGGTGCAGGCCGCGCAGAGTGCGATCTTCCGCCAGCACCCCGTCCGGGCCCCGGCCGAAGGTAAACCAGGTCGGCCCGTCACCTTCTGCGCCGTCTGGCCTGCGCACCGCCACCGCGACCCGCCCGACCGCGGGCGGGACGGTGCCGAGCTTGCCGCGGATCCGGTCCGCCCTGGCGTCCGGGTCGGCTTTGTCTTCGGGCGTGTGGGAGGTTACGTAGAGATCGATGAGCGCGGTCCGGCCGGGCGGGAGCGCGTCGACCAGCTGAGGCAGGTCGGTCTCGGCGGCGCTTTCGCTACCCTCGGCGACGGTCGCGATCACCTGGTAGTCGTGTCCGCCGTGGGCGTACTCCGCGGTCAGCAGCGGCCGGCCGTTCCGCTCGCTGACCCGGACGTGGCGCAGTGGCCTGATCTGGTAGTACCGCCGGGTCATCACCTCGAGCATGACCGGATGGTGCCGCGCGGCGAAAACGCCGAGGATCGGCTCGCCCGAGGCGACGATCGCGTCGATCTGAGCCGCCCTGGCCTCGGGTTCCGGCGACAAACGGTCGAGTTCCGCGCGTACCTGCTGTAGGGCCCGGGTCCGCTCGGCGGCGACCAGCGGGGCGTCGAAACAGCGGTAGCGGACCTGCCGGGCCAGGTCGCCGACCCCGGGGTGGCGCAGCTGGGTGGCCGACACGAGCTGGTCGATCACCCGCCGGTAGTCGTCGCGAGCCTCATCGGGCAGGGATTCCGGGTGGTCCAGCCGCCACCGCAGCAGTTCCGACACGATCGGCGCGTGCGCGGCCGCCCGGCGGTGGGCAAGGACAATCCGGTACAGCGCCGGATCCAGGCCGGGCGAGGCGGCTAGCTCGGTAATACCGTAGTGCGCCAGCGTCCGCCGCAGCCGGATCCGGAAAGATTCGGGTAGCCCTTCGACGTCGGCGTCCCTGGAACGCAAGTACGCGTGCAGGTACTCCTGCGGATTGCGGGCGGCCTCATCGTCGACGGCCACCTCGGCTTCGGCCTCGCCAGCGTCCCGGCGGTTGCGCCACAGCGCGGACAAGTCGGCGAAGATCTGCAGGATCTTGGCCTCCCCGGCGAGCAGCCGCGGGTCGTCCGCGGCCAGGTCCGCCCGCGCCGTCGCCAACCTGCGCAGCTGCCGTCTGGCCTCCTGCTCGTCCACGTCGAAGCCGAGAACCAGGGAGCGCAGGGCGACCAGCGCGTCGGCGGCGGTCAAGACCGGGTCGCCGGGGGCTGGGGCACCCTCACCGGCCAGCGCGGACAGATCGCCCCGAGCCCCCGCTTCCGCCTCTGCGGGCTGGTCGGAATCCTGCTCGATCCGGAGCAGCTTGGCGCCGCTCTCGACCTGGGTGTTGACGTCAGCGAACACCTCGGCGACCCGCCCGGCGATCGGGGCGCGCAGCGCAGTCTCCAGTTTCATGCTCTCGACGATGGCCACGACGTCGCCGTCCGCGACCTCCGCGCCGACCACGACCGGGACGGCCACCACCATCGCCGGGGCCGGGGCTCGGACCAGCCCGGCTTCGCCGCCGGAGATCCGGTGCACCGCGCCGTCGACCTCCACCAGGTAGTCCGGGCCCTGCGCGACCGAGAGCACGTCGAAGGTCTGGCCGCCCGCGCTCAGCCTGAGCTCGAACCGGCCGGATCGCTCGACATCGACCTCCACCGAGCGCCCGTCCAGTTCCACGTGGTACCGGACGGGACGGCTGCGCGACACCCGCAGCCGGTAGGCCTCACCACCCGCACGGACGTCGACCTGGTACCACGTCTCGTGGCCGACCTCGGGACGCCCGCGCTCGGCGGAGGCGAACAGGTGGTCCTGCTGGCGTCGCGCGTGCGCCTCGTACGCCTCGAAGGCGGTCGCCAGCAGGGCGACGTCGACCCGTCGTGGCGGCGCGTAGCCGTCGGCCATGATCGCATCCAGCCAGGTGGTGTCCACCTCGCCGCGGATGAATTCCGGCCGGTCCAGCAGGTCGAGCAGGAAGGCCTTGTTCGTGGTTCCGCCCTGGATTACCGTCGCGGTCTGCCTGAGCGCACGGGAGAGCCTGGCCCGGGCCTCGGAGCGGTCCCGGCCCCAGGCGATCACCTTGGCGATCATGGAATCGAACTGCGGCGGGATGACGTCACCCGGCGCCACCCCGGTGTCGACCCTGATGCCGGGGCCGGCCGGCAGGGCCAGGTGCTCGATCAGGCCCGGCGCGGGCGCGAAATCGCGCTCCGCGTCCTCGGCGGTGAGCCGGGCCTCGATCGCGTGCCCGCGCGGCGGCGGCGCGGCGGAGCCGATCGCGGCGAGCGTGCCGCCCGCCGCGATATGCAGCTGCAGCTTGACGATGTCTACGCCGGTGGTCATCTCGGTGACCGGGTGCTCGACCTGGAGCCGGGTGTTGACCTCAAGGAACGACAGCAGCCGCTTGCCCGGCTCGTAGAGGAACTCCACCGTCCCGGCGTTGACGTACCCGGCGGCCCGGATCAGGTCGGCGGCATGCGCGCGCAGCAGCTGCTCCTGCTCGTCGCTGAGCGCCGCCGAAGCGGACTCCTCGATCACCTTCTGATTGCGCCGCTGCACGCTGCAATCCCGGGTGCCCAGCGCCCAGACGGTGCCCTCGGCGTCGGCGATCACCTGCACTTCGACGTGCCGGCCGCCGCGGATCGCCTGCTCCAGGAAGACTGTCGCGTCCCCGGCCGTCTTCGCCGCTTCGGACCGCGCGCGCTCGAAGGCCTCATCGAGCTGCTCGGCGGAGCGCACCAGCCGGATGCCCCGCCCGCCGCCGCCCGCGGTGGCCTTGACCATCAGCGGGTAGCCGATCGATTCGGCCCGGGCGCGGGCCTGTCCGAGATCGGCCACCGGGCCGCCGCTCCACGGGGCGAGCGGCACCCCGACCTGCTCGGCCAGCCGCTTAGCCCCGATCTTGTCGCCCAGCCTGCGCATGACCTCGGCGGAGGGGCCGATGAAGGTGATCCCGAGTCGGTCACACAGCTCCACGAACTCGGCCTTCTCCGAAACGAACCCCCAGCCGGGCCACACCGCGTCCGCCCGGCACTGCCGCAGTGCGCGCTCCAGCTCGGCGTAGTCGAGATAGGGGCTGGCGCTGAACCCGGCGTCGTCACCGGAGGACGGGTCCGGGCCGATCAGCACCGCCTCGTCGGCCTCACGGACAAACGTCGCCCGCCGGTCGGCGGCGGTGTAGACGGCGATGGCGCGCAGGGCGGGCCGCCCCTCGGCGTTCCACTCCCGCACGGCATTGATCAGCCGCATCGCGGGCTCGCCCCGGTTGACGACCGCAATGCGCTCGAAGGCAGGCCGCTGGCTCATCCCGCTACCCGCCGAAGGCGGCGCGGATGTCGTCTGTCGTACTTCCCGCCCGCTGAGCTGCCACCCCGGCCCGGCGGGCGTCCGGGAGGACATCCAGCACTACCTCATCGGCGACGATCGCCGGGTCGACCCGCATCACGGCGTAACCGCCGACCGCGCCGGCCCCGAAGCCCGGTGCGAAGACCCGGGTCGGACGGGTGATCACGCCGTCGCGTACGGCGTCGTGGACCGCGATCGGAATGCTCGCTGCGGACACGTTGCCCATCCTTTCGACGTTGAAGTACAGATGGTCAGCGGACAGCCCGGCCTTGTCGGCCAGGTTGAGGATCATGGTCTTGTTGGCCTGGTGCGGGATGATCAGCTCGATGCTTTCCAGCAGCGTCCGCCGCGGGTCGTCCGGATCCGGCTGCGCGCCGAGCTCGTCGAGCATCTGGACCAGGTAGCGCTGGACCAGCGACTTGACCTCCGGACCGTACACGGTGATGTCACCGTCGAATTCGGGGTTCGGCCAGATGATCGAGTTGACCTCGCTGTGCGGCCCGCTCGCGTAAGTCTGCACGACTACCACGTCCCCCGCCTCCCGCGCCGGTGCCGGGGTGATGACCATCGCCGCGGCCCCGTCCCCGAAGATCATCCGGGAGGTGCGGACGCTGCCGATCTTGTCGGAGAACTTTTCCACGCAGACCAGCAGGACAGGCCGGTTGACCTCCTGGAGCTGGCGGATGGCCTCGGCCAGCCCGTAGGGCAGCCCGGCGCAGGCCGCCACCAGGTCGGCCGAGGCGTGCGTCTGCAGCAAGCCAAGCTCGCCGGACAGCCAGCACGCCGTCGACGGGATCTGCCGGTTGCTCGTGCAGGTGCTGACCAGTACGGCGCCGATGTCGCTGGGGGAGCGGCCGGACTTCGCCAGCGCCGCCCTGGCCGCGTAAAGCGCCAGCCGCTCGGGCTCCCGGCTGGTGTAGCGGCGCTGCCGGATGCCGGTCTTGGCGCTGATCTCGTCGGCGCTCATCGGCGACCAGGAGAAGCTCGCGTTCCTGATCACGTCGGTGTTGTCGCAGACATGCTCGCCGCGCACGATCGCCAGCGCCTCGAGCTTCGGCTGGACCGCGAACGCTTCCCGCACCCGTACGGGCGGGTACGGCGCGGCGGGCGCGACCCCTTCCACCCCTTCGACCCCTCCCACCCCTTCGACCTCCTCAACCGCTTCCACCCTCCCCAGGACCGCACGGCCGGCCGCGGTTTCCTGGCGCTTGACCCGCTCGATGAAGGCCATCACGTCGCGGTTACGCGGGTGGAAGGCAACCACGAAGTCGTCGTCGCCGATGTCGGCCGGCCCGCGTAGCTCGGTGCGGGAGCGATCCCACGGGTACTGGTTGTGCAGCACCATCGCCCAGCGCATGAGCGCTTCCAGCTCGGGCACGCTCTCATCGGCGTCGAGGATGTCCTCGATCCGGAAGACCGGGTAGTCCGGGTCGCAGGCGGGCATGACGAACGTCAGCGCGCCGGGCTGGTCCAGGAACTCGGCCACCGTCGGCTTGATCGCCGGCAGTTCCGTCGCGTGGTACAGCTTGTTCCTGAACAGGTCGAACAGCAGGTCGAAGATGGTGTTCTCGGTCTCGGCGTCCCACGTCGCCGGCAGTGACCGGAAGGCGCGTTCGACCGCGGCCACCTTGCGCTCACGGTCCTCCCACGGGGTCAGGATGGGCAGGAAGATGTCGTCGCGCCGCTTCGCGAGGTCGCGCCAGCGCGTCGGCCGCCTGTCGAACATCGTGATGGAGTAGCGGTTGGCCCAGTACAGGTTCTGGCCCAGGTCGCGCAGCAGCTCAAAGCGCCTGGTGTACGCCCCGGACTCGACGCGGGCGAGCAGGTCGGTTCCTGTCGGCGCCTTCGCCTCGAAATCCCGCCCGATCACCGCGGTGAACTGATCGAGCGTATCCAGGACCGAGAAGTCCAGGTCGCCGAGGAAATTAGCGGGGAACACCAGGCGGCCATGCCGGTTGATCACGAACGGTTTCATGGATCACCTCCGGAACGAACCTGGCCTGCTGCGGCCGTCCTGTCTGGTCGCGGCGCGACCTTGGCGTGTGACGGCTGCGACATGTGCCCTTCCCAGCTGGCCTACCCGGGATGCATCATGTATGCCTCGATCGCGCCATAATGCCTATCCGATACGCCAGGCCCGCGCTGAGGCAAGGTGTCTCGCGCATCGTGTTTGCCGCTGGCAAGGCTCGGCGGCAGGGATTAGCGTGGCAATATCAGCAGGCTGGGGCCAACGTGCCGACGTGACGCCCGGCGAGCCGAGGAGACCACCGTGGACACCCAACATCTGGATCAGCTTTTGGCCAAGCTCGCCGACCACACGACGATGTGGGCGCGGCTGCCGATCAAGGACAAGATCCAGTACCTGACCGAGGTCCGCCAGGCCACGCTGGCCAACGCGCAGCGCTGGGTTGACGCCGAGACCAAGGCCAAGCAGTTGCAGGCCGGCTCGCCCCTGGTCGGCGCCGAGGCGTGGCTGGCCGGCCCGTACGGGGTGGTGGCGTGGCTCTCGGCGTCGATCCAGACCCTCACCGACCTCAACACGGACGCGGATCTGCTGGAGCACGTCAAGCTGCGCCGCAGCGTCGACGGCACGCTGGTCGCCCGGGTGCTTCCGTACGACGTCTACGAGGAACTGCTGTTCCACGGCGTCACCGCGGACGTGTGGATGCAAGACGGCGTGACCGAGCAGAACCTGCGCCAGAACATGGCCGGCTTCTACCGCCGGGAGGATCCCGAGGGCAAACTGGCCCTGGTGCTGGGCGCCGGCAACGTCTCGGCCATCGTGCCGCTGGACATCCTCGACCGCATGATCAACTGCGGTGAGGTCGTGATCTGCAAGATGAACCCGGTCAACGAGTACCTCGGGCCGATCTTCGAGGACGTCTTCGCCCAGCTGATACGTGACGGGTACCTGGCCTTCGTCTACGGCGGCGCCGACGTGGGTGAGTACCTGACCCGTCACGACGCGGTGCAGGCCATCCACATCACCGGCAGCGCCCGCACCCACGACCTGGTCGTGTACGGCCCGGGGGAGGACGGCGAACGGCGCAAGGCAGCCGACGACCGAGTCGTCGGCAAGCCGATCAACTCCGAGCTCGGCGGCGTCGGCGGGACCATCGTGCTGCCCGGGCCGTGGACCGACGCCGACTTCCGGTATCAGGCCGATCACGCCGTCACGCAGAAGCTGCACAACTCCGGGCACAACTGCGTCGCCAGCCAGGTCCTCATCCTTCCCGCCGATTGGGACGGCCGCGCCAAGATGCTGCAACAGGTCCGGCGCGGGCTGGACGACTCCGAACCCAGGCCCGCCTACTACCCCGGTACCGAGCAGCGGCTGAGCGCGCTGCAGCAAGCCGAGCCCGCCGCCGAGGTGCTGGGCGGCGGTGCGAAACGGGTGTTCGTGGCCGACCTGGATCCGGGCCTGGACCACTACGGGTTCCGTAACGAGTTCTTCGCGCCGGCCATGGTGACGACGTCGCTGCCGGGGGACGCGGCGGAGTTCCTCCGGCACGCCGTCGAGTTCTGCAACGACAGGCTGTACGGGACGCTATCGGTGAACCTGATCGTGCACCCGAAGACGCGACGCGAGCTCGGCGAGGAATTCGACCGCGCCATCGCAGCCCTGCGGTACGGGGGCATCGGGATCAACGCGTGGTCGGCTGCTGCGTTCCTGATCCCCCGCGCCGCCTGGGGCGCCTACCCCGGTCACACCTACACCGACGTGCAATCGGGCATCGGGGTGGTACACAACGCGCTGATGTTCGACAAGCCGCTCAAGACCGTGGTGTCCGCACCGTTCCACCCGTTCCCGCGCTCGATCACGGCCGGCGAAAACACCCTGTTCCCCAAGCCGCCGTGGTTCCTGACCAACAAGACCTCCGAGTCCACCGCCCGCAAACTCACGGAGTTCGCCGCGGCGCCATCGGCAGCGAAGCTGCCCGCCCTATTCGCCTCGGCACTGCGAGGATGACCATGACTTCCTTCGACTACATCGTGGTGGGCGCGGGCTCGGCTGGCGCAGTCGTGGCCGCCCGGCTGTCGGAATCACCCGACAACAAGGTGCTGCTCATCGAGGCCGGCGGCAGCCACAGGCATATGAACGTGCAAGTGCCCGCGGCGTTTTCCAAGCAGTTCAAGACCAAGCTGGACTGGGCCTACTTCTCCGAGCCCGAGCAGTACCTGGGCGGGCGGAGGATCTTCATGCCGAGAGCCAAGATGCTCGGCGGCTGCTCGTCGATGAACGCCATGATCTACATCCGCGGTAACAAGGCCGACTACGACACCTGGGCCAAGGACGGGGCCGCCGGATGGTCGTACGCGGACGTGCTCCCGCTGTTCCGCAAGTCGGAGAACAACTCCCGCGGCGCCGACGAATACCACGGCGACAACGGTCCGCTTTACGTCCAGGACCTCCGGTCCCCGAACGCGATGAGCCTCAAGCTCGTCGAGGCGATCGCCGCCACCGGCCTGGAGGCGAACGACGACTTCAACGGGGCCGATCAGCTCGGCACGGGCCTGTACCAGGTGACCCAGCGCAGGGGGATGCGGTGGACAACCGCCGACGGCTACATCAAGCCGGCCCGCAAGCGCGGTAACTTCAGCGTCCTGACCAACACGCTGGTGCTCAGGGTGCGGATCGATAACGGCGCCGCAGTCGGCGTCGAAGCCGAGCGGGACGGCCAGGTCGGGTTCATCAGGGCCACCAGGGAGGTCATCGTTTCTGCGGGGGCGATCAACACTCCCCAGCTGCTGATGCTCTCCGGTGTCGGTCCCGCCGATCACCTGGCCGAGCACGGCGTCAGCGTGATCGTGGACAACCCCAACGTGGGCGACCATTACATGGACCATCCGATGTTCCTGGTCAACGTGGAGGCCACCGCCAAGGGAACGTTGCATGAGGCCGAATCACCCAAGTGGCTGCTGACCTACCTGACCCGCCGGACCGGGCTGCTGACCTCCAACATCGGCGAAGCGGGCGCGTTCTTCCACACCCGCTCCGGTGACGCGGCCCCGGACATGCAGTACATCTGCGCGCCCGGGTACTTCTACGATCATGGCTTCCGCACCTACCCGGCTCCCGCGGTGGGGATCGGCTGCTCGCTGGTCGGAGCGCAGAGTACCGGCCACGTCCGGTTGCGCAGCAGCGACCCGAAGGACAGGCCGGCGATCACCGCCAACTACCTCAAAGAGCCCGAGGACATGCAGGCGATGATCGCCGCCGTCGAGCGGGTCCGGCAGGTCGTCGCGTCCGAGCCGCTTCGCGGGCTCGTCGGCCGTGAGATCCACCCGGGCGGCGACACGTCATCTCGTCAGGCCCTCGACAAGGTCATCCGGCGCGAGGTCGAGCACACCTACCACCCGGCCTGCACCGCCCGGATCGGCACCGAGTCCAGCGGAGTGGTGGATCCACAGCTACGGGTGCACGGCGTGCAGCGGCTGCGGGTCGCTGACGCGTCGGTGTTCCCCGTTATCCCGCACGGCAATACCAACGCCCCGACGGTGATGGTGGGCGAAAAGGCGGCCGCGATGATCGCCGCCACGGCCTGACGCCGGGCTCAGCCGACCAGCGCGGCGAGCTGCTGCGCGTTGACCTGGGCATAGTTGCTGTAACAGTTGTTGAACAAGACCTGCGTCACCTCGGCGTCCTCGGCCAGGCCGCGGATCTTGGGCGCCCACTCGTTCAGCTCCTCGTCGCTGTAGAGGTAGCCGAACCGCTCGTAGATGTCCTTGCTGTTCCACTTGTCGGAGTGGCCGTGCATGCGGACCACCGCCAGGTCACTGGTGGCGGCCAGGACCGGCGGAATGGAGCTGGGGTAGCCCTGCGGCATGTCCACGCACACGTACGGCACCTGCTGAGCGGCCAGGAAGCCGAGGGTTTCCTGCTGGTTGTCCTCGGTCATCCAGGTCCGGTTGCGGAACTCCACGCACACCCGGCGCGGCGCGGCCCGCTGCGCGCACGCCACGATGTAGTCCTTGTTCGCGCGGGAGATGGGGAACCAGGGCGGGAACTGCAGCAGGATCGCGCCGAGCTTCCCGGCCCGGTTCACCGGCTCGAGCGCGGTCAGGAACCGGTCCCAGGCCTGATCGGCCACCGCCTGGTCAACGTCCTTGAGGTACACCCGGTCCTTGCCGGTCTTGCTCGCCGCTTCGCGCAGGTCGGCCGGGAACGCCTTGACCGGCGTGGGGTGCTGGGTGAACAGGCTGAACGCCTTGATGTTGAACGTGAATCCCGCCGGGGTCCGCTCGGTCCAGGTGGTGGCGGTCTGCTCGGCGGGCAGCGCGTAGTACGTCGCGTCGACCTCGACCAGCGGGAACTGGCGGGCGTAGAACCTCAGCCGCTTCTCCGGCGTGCTGGCCTCCGGCGGGTACCAGCCGGAGGCGATCAGCGTCCTGTCGGTCCACGACGCCGTGCCGATCAGGATCTGGCCCATACCCGCAGCCTAGCTACGCAGCCGGCCCGGCCCGCGCCACCTCGGACCGCGTCAATGAAACCAGGTCCGCATCTGGCTTCAGTCCTCGTTTACCAGGGCGATCTTGCCGGGTGGATGCGGGCTGGTCAGCAGCTCGAACGCGGCCGGAGCATCCTCGAACTTGAACGTCTGAGCCATCGGCACGACCAGGTCACCAGCCTGAGCGATCGCCAGGATCCGGCTGCGGGCGCGCGCGCGGAAGGGTCCGCTCTCGGGGTTCGACGCGCCTACGAAGATGTACCCGTCCGCCTTGGCCCGCGGGCCAGCGGCGATCGTGATCACTCGCCTGCGGTCCGGCACCAGAGCCAGCGACACGTCGCCCGCCTCGTCGCTGCCGACGGTGTCCAGCGCGGCCGCGATTCCTTCCGGGGCGGCCGCCCGGACCCGCTCGAGCAGTCCGGGTCCGTACTCGACGGGCGTCCCGCCGAACCGCCGGACGACGTCGAAATTCTCCTTGCTCGCGGTGCCCACCACGCGCACGCCGAGGCGCCGGGCTTGCTGGAGAAAGCTGTTGCCGACGGCTCCCGCCGCCCCGTGCAGCAGCACCGTCTCGCCTTCCCGAGCCCCGGAAACATGCAGCAAGTCGGCCGCGGTCGTCCCCACCAGCAGGAGGTTGGCGGCTTCGGCGAAGCTGAGCGTGGTCGGCTTGGCGAACACGCTAGAAGCCGGCGCCGTGATCGCGGTGGTGTAGCCGCCGGTGACCTGCGAGGCGACGACCTCATCCCCGACCGCGCCGCCGCCGGATGCGAGCTCGGTCTCAGGCCCCAGCGCCGTCACGACGCCGGCCACCTCGAAGCCGATCGACAGCGGAAGCAGCTTGGCATCTTGCCCCGGCGCTATGTGCTTGGCGTCGGCAGGATTCATTCCCACGCCGCGCACGCCGATGGTGACGTGGCCATGGGTCGCGTCCGGCACGTCGACCTCGATCTTCCGCAGCGCCCCGGCGCCGCCGAACTCGACGGCGACCCACGTGCGAGCCTTGACGCTCATGCTGCTTCCCTTCTGGCCGTCCTGGCCCGGAGGCCCCCGACCGGACGGTCGCGCCCGCCGCGCTTCCACCGAAGTCGTTTCCGCAGATATTGGTTCTGATAACATAGCTTCCTTGGCAGTCTATTGGTATCTTGCGCGCTGTGCCAGTGGCGGGGAGGAAGAGCGCTGAGGAAGGACACGATCATGACGACCATCGGAATCATCGGCAGCGGGCACGTCGGCAGCAACCTGGCCCAGGCGGCGATCGCCCACGGGTATGACGTCGTACTCAGCAACTCCCAGGGACCCGACACGCTCGCCGGCCTGGTCGAGGACCTCGGGCCGCACGCCAGCGCGGCAACGCCTGCCGAGGCGGCCGCCGCGGGTGACTTCGCGATCGTCGCCATCCCGATCACGACCATCGACCAGGTGCCCGTCGAGCCGCTCGCGGGCAAGGTCATCCTCGCTACCATCAACTACTTCCCCCAGCGGGATGGCCACTTCCCCGAGATCGACGACGGGAGGACCACGGTGCCCGGGCTCTTGCAGGCCCACCTGCCCACCAGCCGGGTCGTGCGCGCCTTCAGCATGATCAACGCCGGGGAGATGTCGGGCGATGGCCACCCGCCGGGTGACCCGAAGCGCCGGGCGCTCGCGCTCGCCGGAGACGACCCGGCGGCCAAGCAGCTGGCCGCGAACCTCTACAACGAGTTCGGCTTTGACGCGCTTGATATCGGCGGCCTCGACGAAAGCTGGCGGGTCGACGCCGGCCAGCCCGCGTTCGTCGTCCATCAGAATCTCGCCGAGCTGACGGCGAACGTCGCCCGGGCCAAGCGCGGCGCGTAGCGGCAGGCCGGACCGGTCAGCTCTCGCCCGCGAGCAGCGCGGCGAGCGCGATTTCGGCTTCCGCGGCGGCGGGGAGCACGGCGGGCAACACGGGAATCGTGGGCAGCCGCCCGTCGGCCTCGTACCGGCTGATCAGCCGGGGATCGATGTAGGACTTGCGCGCCACCGCAGGGGTATCTCCCAGCCACTCCGCGACGCCGCGGAGGCCGGCGGTGATGGCGTTCTTACGGCTCCTGGCGGTCGGCGACGGGTTCGCGTTCGCGAGCTGCAGTGCCATCAGCACGGTGGCGTTCCAGGTGCGGAACTCCTTGGCGGTGAAGTGGCCGCCAGCGTGCTCGGCGATGTAGCTGCTCACCTGGTAGGAGTGCAGAGGCCGCCATGTGCCGCCATCCCGATAACTGAACAGCGAGTCCAGGCTGTTGCCGCTGCGGACCAGCGCACGTACGGTCGGCCGGACCGCTTCGTCGCTGACCTCGATCGTTCGGCGCTTGCCCTCCTTGGCGATGTAGTCGAACATGATGCCATCACGCGTGACCTTCACGTCGTGCTTCTGCAGCGTCGTCGCGCCGTAGTGGTGGTCCAGTTCCGCGTACTTCTCCCCACCGATGCGGAACAGGCCGAGGTCAATCAGCCGGACGGCGCCGGCCGCCACGCGATCACGATCGAGGCGCCGGCCACCCAGGTCGTGCAGGGTGGCCGCCCTTAGCGTGGGCAGCGCGTCGGCGAACCGGAGCATGTGCGCGAACTTCTGGGCGTCGCGCTGCTCTCGCCACAACTGGTGGTAGCGATACTGGGTCCTGCCCCGGCTGTCGACGCCCGTGGCCTGGATGTGACCGAGCGGGTCCGGAGAGATCCAGACGTCCTTCCAGCCCGGCGGGATGACGAGCGCACCGATGCGCTGCAATGTGTCGGCACTCGCAACGATCGCGCCCGAGGGATCCCGGTACCGGAAACCTTCGCTGGCCCGCTCGCGGGTGATCCCGGGACCGTGCGGGTCACTGCGCCTCAGCCCCGGAACTGCGGCTGCTGGGAGTGACGCGTCCGCGCTCATCAGAGATCACCTTCCCGGCGCCTGCACGAGGCTACCATATCATTTCTGCGAAAGTATAATTCTGGTTTATTACTTCTCTGGAAGGTATATCGCCCGCCGCAAGGAAGGTGGCAGCTGCCCGCCGGGACCTGCAGGACACCGAGAGTGAGGATCGCGATGGCTAACGACAAACCACCGCCGGAGTTCATCAGCGCGCTGGGCACCGAGTACTTCGTGCTGCAGTCCACCGCCAGCTCGACCATCAGCGAGAGCGGCAGCCGGGTCAGCATCTACCTGTCCTCGCTGGCCAGCGGGCTGGTGGCGATCGGGTTCGCCAGTTCCTCGCCGAGAGCGTTTGCCTCGCTGGCCTTCACGGTCCTGCCCACCGTGTTCGTGCTCGGCTGGTTCACCATCGTTCGGCTGATCGATACCAGCGTGTCCAACATCGTGTCGCTGCGCAGGATGGAGCTGATCAAGCAGTACTACGCCGCCCTGGCCCCGACTGCCCCGCCCTATTTCGGGACGGACGACTCGCCTGCTGGGCAGGGCGTGCGTTACGGCCGTTGGTCGTTCGTGTTCACCATGGCCAGCATGGTCATCGTGGTCAACTGCGTCGTAGCCGGGGCCATCGTCGCGCTGCTGTGCGACCTGGCCTTCAAGGCACCGCTGCCCGCCGCCGCCGGGATCGGCGCGGCCGCCGGCGTCGTCCTGCTGGCGCTCAGCCTGCGTTACGAACATAGACGGCTCACTCCGGTCGTCCTGAGCTCTTACGTCGCGACCGCCATGACCGGCGACAGCCCCGGGGTTACCTGACCGCCTCGGCCGGGTCTGTGGCCCGTACTCTGCCGCTTCCGGAGAATCTTCCTAAGTGGAAGTTACTTTCGCTGGGCGTTAAGCTGGAGGCGCATGGGGAGGTGAGGCTGGTGTCGGACCTGAGGCGCCTGTTCAACGACATAATCCGATTTGAGATCGAGATCTGGAATGCGATTGACGCCAGGTTGAAGAGCGAATTCGACCTGCCGCTGACGCATTTCGAGCCCATGTCCGTGATCGACAGGCTCTCGGGCTGCCGGGTCTACGACATCGCGCACGAGCTGGGCATCACGACCGGCGGCACGAGCAAGCTGATCGACCGGATCGAGGCGAACGGCTACTGCCGCAGGCTGCCGAACCCGGCCGACCGGCGATCGTCGCTGCTGGAGCTGACTCCAGAAGGCCGGCGCCTTCTCGGTGAGGCCGGGGTGGCCTTTGACGAGGAACTGCAAATCCGGCTCGGGGCCGCGGTGCCGGAGCGGACCCTGCGCCAGTTCGCGGCCACGCTCACCCGCCTCCGGGCCGCCGGGCATCGCACCGAGATGGAGGAGACCGCCTAGCCAGGGCGTCAGCCACCCCAAGCGCATCCCGCGGAAGTGTGATCTGGCTATGAGCTCGCCGTGGAAGGCAATGTGCTGACTGCGCGTTAAGCACAAGCCGTCGAAGGAGGAACCGCCGCAGCCTTCCTCGATGCCCGGGCGCGTCTTTGCTTCAATGACGACATGGTGATTTTCGGCTTCGGGCCGGGCAAAGCAGAGGACCTCGGCGAGGTGGCGCCCTGCGTATGTCCGAACTGTCGCAACCAGGTGTTCCTTCACCACGTCCGGTCGAAGAAGTCGGTGAGCCTGTACTTCGTGCCCGTCGTGCCCTACGGCACGGACGATTACCTGATGTGCCCCATCTGCAGCAGGGGCCTGCAGCTCAGCCGCGCCCAACTGCCTCACATAAGGTCGATGTCCGGCGCGAACGCGTCGTTTCGCGCCGGACGGCTCACCGAAGCCCAGTACATGGCTCAGGTCGACCGGTTCTGGCGCCAGCTCGGACTGAATCCCGCGACGCTGATCCCATCAAGCCCCGGGGCCTCGGCGTACGTCCGCCCAGCCGTTTCGTCCCCGCCTGCCGCTACGGTCGGATCAGCCGCCCCGGCCCAGCCCGCGCCCGCGGAGGACCAGGCATCCTGGATCTCGCAGTTGCGTGACCTCGCCCGGCTGCACGACCAGGGCGTGCTTTCCGATGCTGACTATGAGGCAGCCAAGCGTCGCGTTCTGGAACAGAAGTAGCGGGCGCGGGCGGGTTCACGGCGGCAGAACCGGGGAAGGCGGCACCAGTCCGCTGCGTTACAGTGCGTGGGATGATTGAGGCCTCCTGCGCCGCGCCGGAGGCCGGTCGCGAGTGGAAATGGAGCTGACCGTGGCGCTGCCATATGATTCCGCAGCTAAGTTCCGGGAGTACGCCCACCCGGAGATGATCGTCACCACGGAATGGGTGGCCGAGCACCTGGACGACCCCGGCCTAGTGGTGGCCGAGTCGGACGAGGATGTGCTGCTGTACGAGACCGGCCACGTCCCCGGCGCGGTCAAGCTTGACTGGCACACCGAGCTCAACGACCCGGTCACCCGCGACTACGTCGACGGGGCCGGCTTTGCCCGGCTGATGTCGGACAAGGGGATCAGCCGGGACACCACGCTCGTTCTCTACGGCGACAGGAACAACTGGTGGGCGGCTTATGCGCTGTGGGTCTGCTCCCTGTTCGGGCACCCCGACCTGCGCCTGATGGACGGCGGCCGGGCCAAGTGGATCGCCGAAGGCCGCCCGCTCAGCACGGACACCCCCAAGCGGCCGCCGACCGACTACCCGGTCGTCGACCGCGACGACCAGCACATTCGCGCGTTCCAGGATCAGGTCCTGGTCCACCTGGGCCAGCCGCTGATCGACGTGCGGTCACCCGGCGAGTACACCGGCGAGCTGCTCCACATGCCCGACTACCCGCAGGAGGGCGCCGTGCGCGGTGGCCATATCCCTGGCGCCAAGAGCGTGCCCTGGGCCCGCGCCGCCGCTGAGGATGGTACCTTCCGGACGCGTGCCGAACTCGAGGCGATCTACGCCGGTGAGGCGGGCCTGCGCCCCGAGGACGACGTCATCGTTTACTGCCGTATCGGCGAGCGGTCCAGCCATACCTGGTTCGTGCTCCATTACCTGCTCGGCTACCCGCACGTGCGCAACTACGACGGGTCGTGGACGGAGTGGGGAAACAGCGTCCGGGTCCCGATCACCCGCGGGGACAGCCCGTGACCGCTGCCACGCTCCATCCCCGGCTGCAGGAAATCGCCGATGAATTCAACGACACGCCGAGCCAGGACCGGCTGCAGCTGCTGCTAGAACTCTCTCGCGAGCTCCCCGCTCTGCCCGGCCGCTACGCCGAGCACCACGACCTGCTGGAGCCGGTACCCGAATGCCAGACGCCGCTTTTCCTGGCGGTCGAGGTCGAGCCCGACTCGACCGTCCACCTGTTTTTCGACGCGCCGCCGGAAGCGCCGACGACCCGCGGCTTCGCCGCGATCCTGCATGCCGGGCTGGACGGGCTCAGTGCCGACGAGGTCCTGGCCACGCCCGCCGAATTCTCCAGTCAGCTCGGGCTGCAGGAGCTGGTCAGCCCGCTTCGGCTGCGTGGCATGGCCGCGATGCTCGCCCGGATCAAGCGCCAGATCCGCGCGCAGCGCAGCTGACCGCCCGCCCGTCGTCAGCGCGCGGTTCCGGGATCCGCTCTTCGGCCAGCCTGCCCGGGTACCGTGCAGGCAGCGTGAGCCGCGGTGTGAACACGGCCCATACCACCTTTCCCGCGTCGGTCGTGGTCGTGTAGCCCCATTGGTCGCTCAGCGCGCAGATGATGTTCAGCCCGCGACCAGTCTCAGCGAGGGAACCTGGCGTTTGCGGTACCGGCGCCGCCTTGCTGGGGTCCGCGACCGCGCACAGCACGAATGATCCGGGGTCCAGCAGGCCGAGCCGGATCGGCTGCCGGAGCCGATCACCGCCGGACAGCGGCACGCCGTGCCGTAGCGCGTTAGTCAGCAGCTCGGACACGACGATCGCGATATCTTGGCTGCGTTCTGCCGTGCCCCACCGGCGCAAGGTGGCGACCGTGAAATCCCGGCCTGCGCGGACCGACCCGGCGTCCGCGCCGAGCATGCGCGTAGCGATCCGGGGGCGGCAGGCTCGGGTTTCGCGGACCTGGTCTGGCCGCCAGCGGCCGTTCACCAGGCCGGCCGTCTCCGCGGCCAGCATCAGCCAGTGGCAGCCGGGGCTGCCCGTCAGGTATGACGGATGGGTTGCCATCGCCGCACGGTCAAATCTCACATGGTCCTAGCTGCTACGTAACTGCGTTGCCATGCCGACTCCACCGGGCTCGCCGCGAGATGGCCGCTCGCCCCGAGATGGCCGCTGGCCGCGCGCCGGGGATCGCGGCCGGCCATGCGGCCGCGATCATGGCTGATTTCCGGGACCGTGCCACGGGCACCGTCGCTGCGCACGGTGGTGATCCGGGCCGCCCGCGCGATAGCCGTGTATCGGTCCCACGGCACGACCGCGCACGAGGCCCAGAAGCGAGGATCGGTCTGCTGGCATTGGGGGCACGTCAGCCGGCCCAGCGCGTCGATGCGCCAGCCGGCGGCGATCGCGCGGGCGCGGGTATCGGCTTCGCCGAGCGCTGCGCGATGGGTGTACCAGGAGATGCAGGAACCCATCTCGCACCACATGATCGGCATCCGTATCTCATCACCGATCACGGCCCGTTCGGGCGCGCTGGCAGCAGGACTGACGTCGGCGGCGGCGCCAACCCGGGTAGGGGCCCTGGTCTCGGCCGGGACCTGGGCGGGTGCCCTAGTCTCGGCCGGGGCCCCAGCGGGTGCCCCAGTCTCGGCTGGGGCCCCAGCGGGTGCCCCAGTCTCGGCCGGGGCACTAGCCCAGCCGGGGACCCCGGTCTCGGCCGGGGCTGCCGACCCATTCGGCGCCGCGGCAACGGGGGCTCCTGCAGCCTCCTCTCGGGTCGCCTCGGCACGGTCCTCGTCCCGAAGCTCGGCGAGCCAGTCATTCATCTGGAGCATGCTGACGTCGTCTGGGCGGGTCTTGATCCTCATGTCAGGCCTCCCGTTTGAGCCAGTGGTGAGCGCCGGGCACCCGTGACGGGCACGTACGTCGGGATGACGGACGGAGTGGCCGCCGCGCGTCCCTCGCGCGCTGGGCTTGTGTGCTGCCAGCGCGGCGGTGAACTTGCCGGGCTGCTGTCCTGGGCCGACGCGGGAAAGCGGCCTGCGGTCAGCGAGCGCCTGGTTTGCCTTGGCGCGCATGTGCGGCCACTGCACGTGCCGTCCGCTTTCAACACCCCCGGACTAACCGTTTCTTGGTTCAATACATTTACGGTCCCCATCCTGAATCACGACCGGATAAACTTGCGATAAATTTTCGGTTCATTTATGGGATATTGCGGTGCGGCATGTGGACAATTTAAGATTTGTCTCTATGCACAGCCTGTGGGTGGCAATGTGCCAGGTGAAAGCCTCGTTATGGACACCACCCGGCCGAGAAATCCCCTGCATTTCCCCAACGTATGCACAGCCTCAGTCCCGTTTTGCACAAGTGGTCCACATGTTTCTGCACAGAAGCCGGTGAGCCGGCCCGCACGGTCGCAGGCCCGGGACAGGGCGGCGGCTGAGGTTTCGGGGGCTGGACCGGCTGTCCTGCGCGAGCCTGAGAGGCGGTGCGGCAGCTTTCGCCCGCCGTCGTGCCGGGTCTCGGTCATGCCCCCGCGATCGCCGCGGCCCGCGGTCCAGGCGGCGTTGCCGCGTCACATCGGTCCTGGTCAGAATGCCTTCCAGGGCAAATCAGACAAGGCCCCTCCATGTATGAGATGGAGGGGCCTTGCCCGGCCTCGCCGCGTCAGCCGGCCAGTTGCCTGGCTTGGCCGACACTGCGCGCCGCCCGCCGGTGCCAGGTACCCGTGCGGGGGGCCGGTCTCCCGGCTCCTCTCACGTTCCCGAGGTCGCCCCCGGGGTGGTGCCCGTTTCCAACGGTAAGACATTTTTACTGTGTCCGCGGGCGCTGCGCAAGGGCCTGCAGCAAACCATTTTGGTTTTTTCCGCTGTCCACACGATATCCACAGAATCCGGGCAGTTGTCCGCATTCGGCGGCGTTTATCCGCAGGTTCATTCACAGCATATCCACAGATTACCTGGATGTAATTCACTGCACTCGGGCATTTTGTTGCCGCATGTAATCGGATGACCTTTTCTTACGACTTCAGGCCAGCCATCCCGGTGCCCGGCTTGATGCGAGGAATCGTCGTGGCCGCGGCTTTCGGCAGGACTTGCTCGCCGTCTGGTCTTCGCCGGGACGGTAGCTGGGGATGCTCGCCCTCCGGCCGCCGCGTTACGCTTTTCCTGCTCGTGTTCGTGGGAGGTTCCGTGACGGCAGGGCCGGGAAAGCGTATGGCCGCGGACCGCGGCGGTCTCCGGGCTTCTCACGCCGACCGTGACCAGGTGATCGAGATCCTCAAGACCGCGTTCGTGCAGGGCCGGCTGAGCAGGGACGAGCTTGACGCGCGGCTGGGCCAGGTGCTCGCCTCGCGCACCTACGCGGACCTGGCCGCGGTCACCATGGACATCCCCGCCGGCCTGGTCAGGGTCCAGCCCGTCCGGGCGCAGGACAAGCCGCCGATGAGCAACGCGGTCAAGGCGGCCATCTGCGTGGCGATCGCGGTTGCCACGCTGGCCGTCACCTTCTTCACCAATACCTACGCTTTCGCCATGTTCACGTTCTTCTACCTCATGGCCTTGCTGGTCGCCGGGGCTCAGATCCTCTCCGCGCGGCATAACAGGCGGTCCCGCCAGTCGGCCGGGCGCAGGTGAGCCGGGGCGGCAGCGTGCCCGTCCGGCCGCAGCGGCTACGCCCGCCGTCGGCCAGGACGCCGACTTGATCATCGAGCGGTCCTGGGGGAAGAGTTAAAGCAGTCACCCCATCCGAAGGAGCGTCGATGAAGACCAAGGCAGCCGTCGTCTACGAGCCGGGCAAGCGTCTCGAGGTCGAGGAGCTCGACCTGGACGGGCCGCGGTCCGGCGAGGTCCTGATCCGCTACACCCACGCGGGCCTGTGCCACTCCGACCTTCACGTCCTGCACGGCGATCTCGAGGCGCGCATGCCGATGGTGCTCGGCCACGAGGGCGCTGGGATCATCGAAGAGGTCGGGCCGGGCGTGACCCGCGTGGCTCCCGGCGACCACGTCGTGTGCTCGTTCATCCCCAACTGCGGTGTCTGCCGCTACTGCGCTACCGGGCGCCAGTCGATCTGCGACTGGGGCGCGACGATCCTGGAAGGCTACCTGCCCGGCGAGCGGTTCCCGCTCACCGGGTCCCGCGGCCAGTACGGCGCCATGTGCATTCTCGGCACCTTCAGCCAGTACGGCGTGATCCACCAGAACTCCACGATCAAGGTCGACGACGACCTGCCGCTGGACAAGGCCGTGCTCGTCGGCTGCGGCGTGCCCACCGGATGGGGTTCCGCGGTGTACACCGCGGGCGTGACCCCGGGGGACACGGTCGCGGTCTACGGCATCGGCGGCATCGGCATCAACGCGGTGCAGGGCGCCCGCTACGCCGGCGCGAAGAACGTCGTCGCCATCGACCCGCTGGAGAACAAGCGGGAGAAGGCGATGGAGCTCGGCGCCACCCACGCGTTCGCGACCGCCGACGAAGCGCAGGGCGCCATCATCGACATGACCCGGGGCCAGGGCGCCGACTCGGCCATCCTGACCGTGGACCTGATGACGGCCGAGGTCATCGCGGCCGGTTTCAACGCGGTCGGCAAGGGCGGCGTGGTCGTGGTCACCGGGCTGAACAAGCTGCTGGAGCCGAACATCCAGCTGCCGGCCACGATCCTGACCCTGTTCCGCAAGAGCCTGAAGGGCAGCCTGTTCGGCGACTGCAACCCGACGTACGACATCCCGAAGCTCCTCGGGCTGTACCAGGCCGGCGACCTGAAGCTGGACGAGATCATCACGAAGACGTACACGCTTGACCAGGTTAACGAGGGATACGATGACCTGCTGGCCGGCAAGAACGTGCGCGGCGTCGTCGTGCACGAGCACTGACCCGGCACGCGAGCACTGAGCCGATGTCGATCCAGGTTGTCGGGCTCCGGCGCGAGCTGGAGCTGGTACGAGCCGCGCTCGCGTCCGGCGCCCACATCCTGCTCGAGGGCCCGCCCGGCACGGGCAAGTCCACCCTGCTCAGGCAGGTTGCGGAATCCCGGCACACGGAATTCGTGCTGGTCGAGGGCAGCGCCGAGCTGACCCCGGCCCGGCTGATCGGGTCCTTCGACCCGGCGCTGGTCCTGGAGCAGGGATACCGGCCGGAGAACTTCTCTGACGGCCCGCTGGTGCGGGCCATGCGCGACGGCGGGCTCTTGTACGTCGAGGAACTCAACCGCGTGCCCGAAGAGACGATCAATGTCTTGCTGACGGTCATGTCCGAAGGTGAGATCAACGTGCCGCGGCTCGGCCGCATCGCCGCGGACTGCAGCTTCCGGCTGGTCGCGGCCATGAATCCGTACGACTCGGTGGGCACCTCGCGTCTGTCGATGGCCCTGTACGACCGGACCTGCCGGATTTCGGTCGGGTACCAGGACGCGGAGCACGAGCGCCAGATCGTCCGGCTCGCGGCCTCCCGCGCCAAGCCGGGCCTGGTGGCCGAGGCGGTGGATCTCGCCCGGGCCACGCGCGAGCATCCCGACCTGCGCTCGGGGGCCTCGGTCCGAGGCGCGATCGACTACGCCCGGCTGGTCCCGGAACTGGCCGACGTCCGCGCCGTCCCCATCGGCGACTGGCAGGCCGGGCTGGACGCGGCGCTGACCACCATGTCCGGCCGGGTGCGGCCGCACGAATCGTGCCGGCGGTCGGCCGACCAGGTCATCGAGGAGATATTCCGGCAGGTACGGGCAGCCGGGACGGCCGACGCGCCGGGAGGCGGGACCAGCCCGGGGGAATGACCGGCCCGCCGGCCGCCTCGGCCGCCGGCGGGCCGAGCCAGCGACCGCGACCCAAGGGAGGACGGCCCGAGGGCAAGACCGTCGGGCGGCACGAGCTCGCGCGGCATGCTCGCTTCGCCGAGATCAGCCCCGAGGTCGGGGTTCTCGACGAGCAGGCCCTGAGCCGTGCCCTGGCCGAGGATCCGACGGCCTTCGAGCTGCTCGCGGCCATGACCACCGCTACCGACGAGCGCCTGCGGGCCGCCGCGGTCCGGCTCAGCTCGCGCATCGTGCTCGATCGCGCCCGCGCCGGGCGCGCCTCGATGCGCGGGGTCTCCCGGCTGCGGCCCGCTCGCGGCGCCGCCGACGGCGACCTCGACATAGACGCATCCGTCGAGGGCGTCTCGGCGGCCAGGACCGAGGCCCGGCCCGTCGCCCACGATGACCTGACCACCGTGCACTGGGCCAGGCCGCGCACGGCCTTCGCGGTCGTGGTCGACCGGTCGGGCTCGATGAACGGCCCGAGGCTGGCCGCAGCCGCGACCGTCGCCGCCGCCTGCGCGCTGCGAGCCCCGGACGAGCACGCCGTGCTGTGCTTCGCCGCGACCGTCGATGTCATCCGGCCCCTGGTCGCCGACGTCGCGCCCGCGGCAGTGTCGGAGCGGCTCCTGCGGCTCCGCGGACACGGCGTGACCAGGCTGGCCGACGCGCTGCGGGCCGCGCGCGAGCAGCTGGCGCAGGCTCGGGCCCGGCGCCGGGTGGTCATCTTGCTGTCCGACTGCCGCAGCACCGATGAGGACGACACCGTCGATACCGCCCGCAGCCTGCCCGAGCTGATTATCCTGGCGCCCGCCGACGATCACGAGCAGGCGGCGCGCCTGGCGGAGCTGGCCGGCGCGCGGTGGGGTACCGTGGCCCACCCGCTTGACGCGGCCGCGGCTCTTGACCATCTGCTGGAAGCCGGGCCGGCCGCGGATTTCCCGGTCGGCCGGGTTTCGCGCGCGCCGGGCTGCTAGCGGTCCAGCCCGCCGCGCGACACCAGCTGGGCCGCGATGACGTTGCGCTGGATCTCGTTGGTGCCCTCGCCGACGATCATCAGCGGCGCGTCGCGGAAGTACCGCTCCACGTCGTATTCGGTCGAATACCCGTAACCGCCGTGGACCCTGACCGCGTCGAGCGCGATCTCCATGGCCGCCTCCGAGGCGAACAGCTTGGCCATCCCGGCCTCCATGTCGCACCTGTCCCCGGCGTCGTAGCGCCCCGCGGCGTACAGCACGAGCTGGCGGGACGCGGTGAGCTTGGTCGCCATGTCGGCCAGCAGGCCGCCGACCGCCTGGTGCTTCCAGATCGGCACGCCGAAGCTCTCCCGCTGCCGGGCGTACCGCAGCGCGTCGTCGAACGCCGCCTGCGCCACCCCCACCGCCCGCGCGGCGACCTGGATGCGCCCGATCTCCAGGCCCTTCATCATCTGCGCGAAGCCATGACCGGGCTCGCCGCCGAGCACCGAGTCGGCGGGCGCGAAGTAATCGGAGAACGACAGCTCGCAGCTTTCCACCCCCTTGTAGCCGAGCTTCGGCAGGTCGCGGGAAACCAGCAACCCGTCGCCGTGCTCGGCCAGCAGGATACTGACGCCGCGGTGCCGCGGCCTGGCCGACGGGTCGGTCTTGCACAGCAGCGCAATCAGCTGGGACCTGCGTGCGTTGGTGATCCACGTCTTGACGCCGTTGACCCGGTACCCGCCGCTTTCCCGCCGCGCGGTCGTCGTCATGGCCTGCAGGTCAGACCCGCCTCCCGGTTCGGTCAGCGCCATCGCCGCGCGTACCTCGCCGGTCGCCATCCGCGGCAGGTAGCGCCGCTTCTGCTCCTCGGTGCCGAACGCCAGCAGCAGCTTGGCCACCACGGTGTGCCCGCCCATCGCCCCGGCCAGGGTCATCCAGCCCCGGGCCAGCTCGGCGGTCACCTCGGCGTAGCACGGCGTCGAGACCGCCGCGTCCCCGTAGGGCTCGGGAATGGCCAGGCCGAAGATGCCCATGGCCTTCATCCGCTCGATCAGCTTCTCGGGGTACTCGTTGGCGTGCTCGAGTTCGCGGGCCACCGGCCGGACGTCGCGGTCGACGAACTCCGCCGCCGTGCCGATGACGGCTTGTTCTTCCACAGAAAGACCGGCCACGACACGCTCCCTGCTGGGCGGTTACCTTACCGTTGATTTAACCAAGGTGAGGACGGCCACCATGTATCCAGGTAGGTACGCAGCCGAGACGCCGGACAGGCTCGCCGCGGTCATGGCCGGGACCGGGGAGACGCTCAGTTACGGGCAGCTTGAAGGGCGCTCGGTCCAGCTGGCGCACGTGCTGCACGACGTCGGCCTGCGCCCCGGCGACGCGGTGGCGCTGCTGACCGAGAACAGCCTGCGTGCCTTCGAGGTGATCTGGGCCGTCATGCGCTCCGGGCTGTACGTCACCGCCGTCAACTATCACCTCAAGCCCGACGAGGTCGCCTACATCGTCAACGACTGCGGCGCCCGCGCGCTGATCGTGTCCGCGGAGCAGGCCGCGACCGCCGAGGCCGTCACGGGCCTGAACCTGAAGCTCCGGCTGGCCTTCGGCGGCCCGGTCGCCGGTTACCGCAGCTATGAGGACACCATCGCCGCCGCGTCCGGCGTGCCGTTCGCCGACCAGCCGCACGGCGCCGCGATGCTGTACTCCTCTGGGACCACCGGCCGGCCCAAGGGCGTCCGCAGGCCGCTGCCCGGCAGCCAGGTGTCCGAGTCCGGCGAGGCCATCGTCGCGCTGGTGGGCCACGCCTTCGGCTTCAACAGGGACACGGTCTACCTCTCGCCCGGGCCGATCTATCACGCGGCCCCGCTGGCCTTCTCCAGTGCCGCCCAAACCCTCGGCGGCACCGTGGTGATGATGAAGCGGTTCGACGCCGAGCAGGCTCTGGCGGCGATCCAGGATTACCGCGTCACGCAGGCGCAGTTCGTGCCGACCATGTTCGTCCGGATGCTGAAGCTGCCCCAGCAGGTCCGCGCCCGGTACGACACCTCGAGCCTGCGGGTCGCCATCCACGCCGCGGCGCCGTGCCCGGTCGAAGTCAAGCAGCAGATGATCGACTGGTGGGGGCCGGTCCTGGTCGAGTACTACGCGGGCACCGAGGCCAACGGCATGACGGTCATCGACAGCGCCACCTGGCTCACTAGGCCGGGCACCGTCGGCCGGCCCGTCCTGGGCACCGTGCGGATCTGCTCCGCCGACGGCACCGAACTGCCCGCGGGCCAGACCGGCGGTGTCTACTTCGAGCGCGACACGGTGCCGTTCACCTATCACAACGACCCCGATAAGACCCGCGCCTC